>JAIOSH010000401.1 GCA_021107685.1 Bacteroidales bacterium
TTATTTTATACAAAAGTATGTATAATATTCTTACTATGCAAAAAAAACAAAACTATTTAGTCTATGTACCCTGCTCTCGCTCGTTTGTAACGCAAATTTTCAATCCTTTTTTTGTTGGCAATATTTTCAAAAATTTGTGATTAGCAGTTTGTGATTAGTTACCAAATGTTTAATTTATGTTTAAAAAATTTTCATATTTTTGCTTTTATATACAATTAATCAAAATAAATGTTTCACACCTTAAAAAAGGTTTATACGTTTTAAAATTATCCGGTAAAGAAATGGTGTTCGAAACTAAATTTGTAAAAGATTAAATTCAATTTAAAAACATATTGGGATATATGGAAGAACAAAATGTATTATATTTACATCTTTATAAATTCAAGAAATGAAAAGAATAGTTTTCCTGTATTTAATTGGATTTTTGGTGGGTGCTCATCTTTATGGACAAAAAGACTTACCTGTATTTACCCTATACGGTGAGTGCTTTTTAAATGCCGGTAAATGTAAAGATGTTAAAATTAAAGATAACATCGCATATATAGGAACTGAAGCAGGTTTGTTGATTATGGATGTAAGCGAACCTGCTGACCCCAATATTATTAGCTGTTATTATACTGATCGATTTGTTTATAAAATATTTATTAAAGATACATTAGCATTTGTTACATCATTTGCTATGTGGACTCCAATACTATCCATTATTAATATTTCTAATCCTGACAATCCTATACTCATTAATTCATTTGAAACAGAAGGTTATGAAAATAATTCAATTTTTGTACAAGATAATATATTGTTTTTAGGATTGAGTAATGGATTATATATTTATGATATTTCTGATTTATTTAATCCGGTAATTATTACGCACTTATCAGATATTGATCCCATGGATATGGTTGTAAGGGATAACTATATTTACATGGTAGCAAATTACAGGTACTTCGGAATCATGGACATTTCTACGATAACCGAACCGGAACTTTTGTGCTGGATAGGTGATTATACCACCTTAAGATCTGCCATTGATTTACAAGGAGATTATGCTTATATTGCAGGTAAAACATTTGATATTTATAATATCACAGATCCGGCAAATCCAGATCAGATTTGCGAATTTGAAACAGATTATTTATTTGATCTTTCAGTGTGTGAAAACTTTTGCTATTCTATGTCGGATGATAGTTTATTTGTAATGAATATTGAGGATCCAACTACTCCTGTTATAGCTGATTATTACAGTTATTTAGGAAGTTTTATGAGCTTTGAGAATAATATTTTAGCAGTAACTAAAGATTTTAATTATGACGATCCTAAAGGGATTGGATTTTTTTATATTGATGATTCACAACAAATTTCATTATTGACAGAATTTATTACAGATAAAGCAAAGGAAGTATTTGCTGAAGGGAATTATGCTTATGTTTCCAATGGTTATAATGGCTTACGAATTATTAATACTGCTATTCCTTCTAATCCGGTAACAATATCGAACTGTTTAAAGGGGTTTTATGTGGTAGAAACAATTGTTGAAAATAATCTTGCCTATGTCAGGACTTTAGATGGTCTTAAAATAGTAGATGTTAGTAATCCTGAACTACCTTTTACTATAGGTACTTATAATCTTCAATCTGGTTCTGTAAATACAAGTTTTGCATTAGAAAAATACGATAATTACGTATATCTAGGAGGAGACTGGTTATGTGAAATATATGTCATTGATATTTCAGATCCGTATAATCCGTTGAATGTTGGCCAAATTGATGTTTACGACTGGAGTCCGGATATTGAAGTTTTTGATAAATACTTGTATGTTGCAGGTTATTGGGGCGGAATGCAGATATTTGACCTTGCTGATCCGGTGAATCCATCAATGATAGGATATCACCCATTAGGACTTGCCTTGAAAATAACTGCCGGTGAAAATATGGCGTTTGTTGGAGGTGCTGTTAACTCAAATATAAGTGGGGTTATGATTTTTGATTTGTCCAATATAAATAATCCTTTTTATACTGGAGCTTACGAAATAATCGGGGGAACTGATATGCAATGTATTGATAACTATTTATTGGTTGGGAAAAGGGGGTACCAAGAAATCAATTCAGCCATTCATGTAGTAAATATGTCTGACCTGAACAATCCTGTTGTAAAACAGGAGATTATGGATGTTGCTCCAAATGGGATTTTTTATAAAAGTGGAAGAATATATGTGGCAGAAGACTTTAAATTTAAAATTTTCGGAGATAGCCTTACGGTCTCAACCAATGATATAATTGCATACAATCATGATTTAACCCTGTCAAGTTTTCCAAACCCAGTCAAAGGCAGAACGACTATAAAATTTCATGTAAAAAATAAAGGATTTGTCCAGCTTACTGTTTATAATAGCAAAGGTGAGTTAATAACAAACCTGATTCGGGACAATTTAACCAAAGGACTTTATAATGTTGATTGGAACTGTAAAAATAATTCAGGCAATAAAGTTTTTCCCGGTATTTATATAATTACATTGCGGATAGATAATTCTCACGTTTCAAAAAAACTAATACTAACAGGAAATTAGTGCAAATAGAGATCAGTTTGGTTTTTGGCTTGATTTTTCTGTATTCACAACCCATACGGGTACCTTACCTACTCAATTAATTCAATATCAATCAATATTAAATCATCGACTATTGTTATAAGGGTAATTACAATTATAAAGTAGAAAAAATTAACTCTTGAGGGTGAAAATTTTTGAGAGCTTCTTTATTTTTTTTTTCTTCAAGACATAAGTCGATTACTTCCCGGATGTTTTTTATGGCCTCATCCATAGTTTTTCCTTGGGTATAACAGCCACTAAATACCGGACATTCTACAACATAAAAGCCATCTTCATCTTTTTCAATACAAAATTAATAAAGTTGATTTTGAAAAAACGTGTGAAATAATAGCTGAAATTGACAAATCTCCATTGACAGAATCACATATGACGAATTTTGAAATTTTCTGCCGAAAGTATATTTTAAGCAGTTAAA
>JAIOSH010000332.1 GCA_021107685.1 Bacteroidales bacterium
GATTATGAACATGTAAGTGCTAATGGTATAAATGTAGGATTTTTACAATCAGGAACGGTTTTCAATATGAGATACTGGTCAGTAAATGTTGAGGAATCGTCAAAAAGTATTTATTTTTATGCTGAAAATGAATTTTCAAGACTTAATTAAAATTTAAAATAAAATGATACTATTTAAAAATAGTGAGGTTTATACACCTGATTATATTGGTGTTAATGATGTTTTAATTGCAGGCACTAAAATTATTGCAATAAATAATTGTATTAAAATACCTGAAGATTTGAATATTGAGATAATTGATGCAAAGGGTTTAAAAATGGTACCCGGTTTTATTGATGCTCATGTTCATATTGCAGGAGCAGGAGGAGAGGGTGGTCCTGCAACCCGAACACCTGAGATGCAGCTTAGCCGTATGCTTGAAGCAGGTGTTACTACTGTTATCGGTTGTCTGGGAACAGATGGTATGACACGTAATATTGAATCAGTACTGATGAAAGTAAAGGCTTTGCGACAGGAAGGTGTTTCAGCATGGATGTACACAGGTGCATACCAGATACCGACTCCCACTATTTTGGGTGATGTTGGAAAAGATATTGCACTGATTGAAGAAATTATTGGTGTTGGTGAAATTGCAATTTCCGATCATCGTACTTCTTTTCCTTCCACCGAAGAACTTATCCGCCTTACTGAACATGCAAGGGTAGGGGGAATGCTCGGAGGTAAAGCCGGAATTGTTAATATTCACATGGGCGATGCTAAAAATCCTTTCAAGCCTCTTTATGATGTTGTTAAAATCAGTGAATTAAAATTAACTCAATTCCTGCCTACTCATTGCAACCGGAATGATTATATTTTTGAAGATGCAAAAGAATATGGTAAATTAGGATATGTTGATATTACTGCAAGCTCTTATCCTTATTTCCCGCAATATGAAATAAAACCTTCAAAGGCAATAGTTGAGCTTATCAATGCAGGAGTACCATTAGAACATATTACTATGACTTCTGACGGATGTGGTTCTCTGCCCGATTTTGATGAAAAAGGAAATCTTATTCAATTGGAAATGGGTTATCCGAAATCAATTTTTGATGAAATGGTTGATGCTGTTACACAAGAAAACCTGGAACTGGAAAAAATCCTTAAAGTTATAACTTCTAATCCCGCAGATATATTACGATTAAATCAAAAAGGAAGGATAGAACCCGGTAAAGATGCAGACCTTGTTTTACTTAATAGTAATTATAAAATTGATTTTATGATAGCAATGGGCAAGATGATGGTCAGGGAACAAAAAATGCTATGCAAAGGCAGTTATGAGAAGTAACTGATTAGAGTACGTCTATAAAGTCTGCAAAAGGTGTCATTTCGAGCGATAGCGAGAAATCTTTTTATTTTTTTGTAATTCTTTTTTCATATTTTTGCATACAATTCTTATATGTTCAGAATCGCATACAACCAAGTTTGGAAGATTTGTTTAAAATTGTAGATATATCTGATGTTGATGTAAAATGATTTAATTGAGTCAAATAAACGTAACAAGTATTTTATCATGAAATATGATACCCCAACAATAAAAAAAATTGAAATACTTAAAAAGCAGGTTGTTGCTTTGCTTCCCTTGAAAAGCGAAGACGAAAAAAGACTTAAAAAGAAGTATCGTTTAGAGTTTAATTATAATTCGAATCACCTTGAAGGGAATACTCTAACTTATGGTCAAACACAATTATTATTATTTTATGATAAAAGTAGCGGTGATGTTCCCGTAAGTGATATTGAGGAAATGAAAGCCCATGATGTTGCTCTTTCACAAATCGAAGAAATGTCAATTGATAAAGAACGTTTTTTGACTGAACAATTTATTAAAGAGCTTAATAAAATTATTTTGGTAAAACCATATTGGAAAGACGCAATAACTTATGATGGAACTCCTACTCGCAAAAAAATTGAAATTGGCACATACAAAACTACTCCCAATAGCGTTCAGTTAAGAAATGGAGAAATTCATGAATATGCTTCACCATCAGAAACTCCTGCAAAAATGAATGATTTAATGGCTTGGTATAATGAGAATGTAAATAAAATACATCCTGTACAGTTAGCCGCAGAGTTTCATTATCGTTTTGTTTGTATCCATCCATTTGACGATGGCAATGGCAGGGTTGCACGCTTACTAATGAGTTACATTCTTTTAAGGAATGGATACCCTCCTGTTATTGTTAAATCTGAAGACAAAGAAAATTACCTGACCGCCCTTCAAAAAGCTGATTCCGGTGATTTGATTACATTAATTGAATATATTGAAAAACAATTAATTTGGTCTCTTGAACTTTAAATTAAAGCAGCAAAAGGGGATGACATAGAAGAAACAGGAGATATTGAAAAAGAAATAGAAATATTAAAAAGAGAAAAGCTCACAAAATCAAGAATATATAAAACACCAAAAGTGGCTTATGAATTAGTAAAATATATCAATGATGACCTTTGGAACTCTCTTTTAAAAGTGCTTAATGGATTTGATGATTTTTTTGCGGAAACAAAAACAGAAATATACTTAGACCATATAAAAATACAAAAAAAGAAGACCGTACGCCACCCTATTCGAGCTTTATCTTTCGCAGACAAAGAAGTAATTATAAGGCAATACGAAATTTTCGGACACGATTTAGATGAGGAAAATATATCAGAAATTCGTTGGGAAAGAAATATGCTATCAATAAAATCGGCCCCAAAAAAAATAGATTACTTTATAAATTGCACTTTGTACTTGAATGATTCAACATACAAATTAAAAATTGATGAGAGTAATACAGATTCTTCTTTAGTCTTAAAAAATGTGAATAACTTGTTTGAAGAAGAGAGAGAATATAAGAGCTTTTTAATGAAAGACGATATTGGAAAAATAATTAGACTTGTTTCAAATCATTTAATAAAAGCAATTAAAGAACAAGAATAAAAAATGTCAATTAGCAATAGTATTTTCAGACAATATATTAAAAATAATTTTATCATTTTTCAATAATTTGTATATATTGTATTCCAAAAGTATTTTTTTTTATTCTTTACCTTCAAATATTATGAAACATATATTATCTTTTATAATAGTTATTCTATTTATAACTCAAATAAATGCTCAACAATCAAAATATGCATTTGTAAGAAGTGATAAAAAATGGGGAGTAATCAATCAGGAAGGTAAACTGGTAATTGACTCAATATTTGATATATTGTACACACCCATTGTAGTTAATGCTCCTTATTATACCAATTCAAAAAAAATAATACATCATCCCGGTGATAGTTTATTTAAATTTCGAAAAAGTGGAAAATATGGATACATGAACATTTACAATGAAATTCAAATCCCTAATCAATATAAAGAAGCATTTCGTTTTAAAAATGGTTATGCTATTACTTATTCTGATATAGAGTATGGAATAATTAACAAAAAAGGAGAATATATTTTTGAGCCTATTCGATATGAAATAATTGATTTTAATGAAAACAAAATTTTATATAAAACGTGGCGAAAATATGGATTCATGGATTTTAGTGGAAAAATAATCATTCCTCCGATATATAATAAAGCGAATGTATTTGTTGAAGATGTATCATGTGTCAAATTTAAAGGTAAATACGGTTTTATTAATTCCAAAGGTGAATGGGTA
>JAIOSH010000265.1 GCA_021107685.1 Bacteroidales bacterium
ACGCTGCTTTTCAAGTTTTTCAAGCTTTGACTGCTTATCTTCATTACACGAAATAATAAAAACACATAACAGTAAAATTCCAAAAATTTTTTTCATATTGTTAATTTTTTTATATTACTATATTTATACCTATCAAGGGTTAAAAATGATTGATGATTATTTCTTGGCACTGGGTTCTTGGCACTGGGTTCTGTGCAACAAAGTACCGAGTACCGAATACCAGGTTCCGAGTACCAAGTACCAAGTTCCGAGTACCAAGTTCCGAGTACCGAGTACCAAGTTCCGAGTACCAAGTACCGAATTCCGAGTACCAAGTACCGAGTACCGAGTACCTGATTATTACATGTAAAAAATATATTAATTTCAACTCTTGATTCGTATTAATAATAAATATCTTTAAATTATGAAAGATACACCAATCAATTTCAGTGTCGTAAAATCAAAAATTGAAACAAGTGGAATTCCCCACATAGGTAAAGCCACTATTCGTGAACTCGTAAAATTAGTTAATGAAATAGAAACGGAAACAGGAGATAGATATATCAGAATGGAAATGGGAGTTCCCGGTTTACCAACACCCAAAATTGCAATTGATGCCGAAATTGATGCTATTTTAAATAAAAAAGTAACTGCAAAATATCCCAATCTTGAGGGTCTTCCCGAACTTAAAAAGGAAATATCAAGGTTTGTGAAATTATTCATGGATATTGAAGTAAAACCCACAGGTTGTATTCCTACAGTAGGTTCTCTTCAGGGTGGATTAATAGCATTTATTACTATTGACAGAATGTATGAAGATAAAGATACTATGCTTTATATTGACCCTTCTTTTCCATTACAAAAACAACAACTTAAAGTATTAGGTCAGAAATTTGAGCAATTTGATGTTTATAATTATCGGGGGAAAAAGTTACGTGATAAGTTGGAGTCAATCTTTAAAAAAGGTAATATTCATTCGGTTTTATATTCAAACCCGAATAACCCTTCATGGATTTGTTTTACAGAAGAAGAATTACAGATTTTCGGGGAAATGGCTAATAAATATAATGTCATAATAATTGAAGATCTTGCATATTTCTGTATGGATTTCAGAAAAGACCTTTCAAAACCCGGTGAACCTCCTTTTCAACCGACTGTTGCAAAATATACTGATAATTTTATACTTTTAATCTCTACTTCCAAAGCATTTAGCTATGCAGGACAAAGAGTAGGGATGATGGTAATTTCAGATAAATTATTCAATTTAAGAGCTTCAGGATTAAAGAGATTTTATACAACGGATATTTTTGGTTATTCAATGATTTTTGGGACATTATATATGTTAAGTGCCGGGACTTGCCATTCGGCTCAGTATGGCATTACTGCTATCTTAAAAGCTGCAAATGACGGCACTCATAACTTCAGGGATGATGTAATTGAATATGGCAGAAAAGCCGAAATAATGAAAAAATTTTTCACAGATAATGGTTTTAAAATTGTTTATGATTATGATGGCAATGACCCGATAGCTCATGGATTTTATTTTACAATTTCTTATCCCGGTTTTACAGGCGAAGAATTGATAGAAGAGCTTATTTATTACGGAATAAGTGCTATATCGCTGTCTATTACGGGAAGCGAACGTACAGAAGGATTGAGAGCCTGTGTATCTTTAGTACAAAGAGACCAATTCCCTGACCTTGAATATCGTTTGAAAAAGTTTAATGAACATCATCCGGTTAAATGATTATACCGAATTTCTAAATTTAATATATCAGCAACTTCTGGTAAATTTTATACTGTCCGCTGCAAATAATACAATTATAGATTCCTGCGGGTAAATTGTCCGGCTCCCATCTGACATTGTATTCATTTGACATATCATTTTTTACACAGATTTCATCAATCATCATCCCTTGATTATTAAAAATATTTATACTAATATCTTTATTGTTATTACAAGGTAAAGTGAAATTAATATTCGTGTAATTCCTTAGTGGATTGGGAAAGGCTGATATGGTGTATTTATTGTTTTTATTTTGATTTATGCTTGTAATGTAATCATTAGAAAAATATACGCCGTTGTCGGTACAGCAGAAAATTGCAATACTGCTCCATGTGGGATTTAGCTTAATTTTATTGATATTTATACATGGCAGGTTTGTATTAAGAAAAGTAAGTCCGGGTGGAGGAGATAGAGGGTCATAGATAGCTATACCTTCATAACCTCCGGCTGGAGACTCCCATCCTACAAAAATATTATTGATAGCATCAAAACCCACAGCACTCATATTATCAGCATAAAATTCCAAATTCCAGCTAAGACCATAATCATCCGAACTGTAAAGACCTGATGAATTGGAGTAGTTAGGAAAAATTCCGTAAATCACTCCCATGTTATTGAATTTCAAATCACTAATTACCAAGACGCCGGGAGAAGTTTGGTTCCATGTATTACCACTATCATCCGACCAGTAAATATTGTTTATATTACCTGTTTCAGAAATAACAAAATGATTTTCGTAAAAATCCATGCACGTGCAGGTTTTTCCGTTAAAATAAGGCACATCTTCCCATATAACACCATCAGTTGATTTTAGTAAGCATCCGGAGTAGCCAACATAATAAGTTCCTGATAATTCGTGATGCTTGATAAAGTTTGGTTTTACACACCAGAGAACAACATTGAACTGTAAGGTTTGTAGGTCAAAAGTATAGATGCCATCAGACCAGCTTCCGTCGCCCATTACAACAAGAATTTGTGTTGTATTTAAATGAACAGCTTCCCAAACAGGCAATCCCCCGTTAGAATAATAGTTCCAGACCTGATTATAATCGTCATGAAGATACATACCGTCAGGAGTACATATAACTCCTTTACTTGAGCCAACTCCAAAGCAAACGTTGGTAGCATGGATACTGTCAGGGCAAAAGCTATGCCATGTGTTTGAATAGCCTGATGTATGAATTAATAATACTGTAAGAAATAAGATTAATTTTTTCATTTTAATTAGGTTTTAAAAAAATGTAAAAATACAAAAAATACAAGGATTTGTCAAGATAATTGGAACATTTTTTTATTGTATAAAATTAATAATTTATTTCAAAAAAGATACTCAATTTATCCACTTCTGTTATATTGATTTTAGTTTTAAAATCTGCCGTTAAGGATAAAAATTCATCAGGACTGACAGTATAGGTACTGAAACCATCTTTGCAGACAATTGTTCCATTTCCGGTTTTTTTCTCATCAATTTCACCAAGAAGTTCTTCATTAGCCTGTAAACGGAACCATTTAAGGCGTTCATCCCAGATCCAAAATTTTATCTCCATTTTTTATCCTGCTCAAAACATGGTAAAGTTCCGCATTCATATATTGTCTGATGCGTGGAGGAGCAATGTCGTAGCAGCGTTTGAGTCGTTTGGCTGAGAGATGTTGGGAGTAATAGTTGGGCATGATAATGATCCCTTAAATTAAAAAAGTTTTTTTGAGGATAAAATTATTAAAAAATAGTATTATTTTTGTTTACAAAACGAATTTAAATTAATAAGAAAAATAAAAAAATATATGATAATTTGTAAATCAATTTATTAATGGAGCAGACAATTTTAATTTTAATCCTCATTATCGGAATTGGAATTTTTTTATTAATGGTTTATGATATCATTACTCTAAACAAAATAAAAAAATTAGCAAAAAAGTCTAATTCCCCAATTCAGGATGATAAATATTATGATTTATTATACAGATATAAATTCCTAATGTTTTTTATTTCCTTTATAGCATTAGCCGTGGGTTTTCTTGGATGGAATTCTTATGATGGGATTAAGGAAAAAATAACTGAACAATTTAATAAAGATATTTCATCTATCAATGATACAATTTCTGAAATAAGTTCATTTTCTATAAATTTTTCTAAAAATCTTAAAGAATTTGAGGATAATTATGAAGAGATTAAAGAGAATCATAATAAATCATTGAAACAAATTAGCGTGTTAGATAATAAAATATCTATTATTAAAGAAAATATTAAAACATTCCCAAAAATCTATTTAATTTTTGATTTAATCCTTGATGATAGTAAAAGAAATGATGATTTAAGTTATACATATTATTTTAAAAATCGGATTACGATGGATAGTAGAAGATTACCAACTTTTACTATACCTCCTTTAGTATTAATAATACCTTCTTTTGGAAGTATGAGCTTAATAGAAGTTACAAAAGATTACTTTAAAGTTGGTTTTGTAATAGGAGGAGGAAGTCCTTTAATTGAAACGAATAAATTTAATGCTATTATTATTGAAAAATAATTAATTATTTGAATCTTTTTTTAGCTTTCAAAATTGCACCATCCTTACCAGCAATCCATAAATATTTTATTTTTTTTAACATATTTTTTTAATATTAATGCTTTTTAAATTATTAAATGGATATTATGGTAATATTGTTTGGCATCCACTCAATAACCGGTTAAGAAATTGATAACGTAATTAACAAGTGACTGTTGAAAAAATCCAAAAAAGCATATCTCTGTTAAACAAAAAAATATGCAATTTTGGATTATGGAAATAAATTTAGAAGCAAAAATAAATATAAAAGTTGAT
>JAIOSH010000042.1 GCA_021107685.1 Bacteroidales bacterium
ATATTTTAGGAATATTAAGAGGTACAAGGATAGCGAGATTAAATATTGCTCCTTTTCAGTATAATCCCGTTACAAATAAAATTAGAATTTACGAAAACATCAATTTTGAAATAAATTTTGAACAAGCTAATATTGCTCAAACAATTGAATTAAAGAAAAAAAATGATTCACCCTATTTTAAAGCTCTTTCAGGTCAATTTTTAAATTATAAACCTTTAGAATCCAGGGATACTTTAACAAAATTCCCTGTTAAATATGTAATTATTTCCGATCCTGTGTTTGAATCGCAATTACAAGCTTTTATTGAATGGAAAATAAAAAAAGGGTTTACTGTAATTGAAGCATATACTGATGACCCTAATGTAGGTAATACAACAACATCAATAAAAGCATATCTTGAAGATTTATATAATGCCGGAACATCACAAGACCCTGCTCCCTCCTTTGTGCTGTTTGTTGGTGATGTTGCACAAATACCCGCTTTCACAGGAAATGCAGCCTCTCATATAAGCGACCTGTATTATTGCGAATATACGGGAGATTATTTCCCGGAAATTTATTATGGAAGATTTTCTGCTACTAATGCTGCCGAATTACAACCACAGATAGATAAGACCCTGCAATATGAACAATATTTAATGCCTGATCCTTCATTTCTTAACGAAGTTGTTATGGTTGCAGGCATGGATGGCTCACACGGCTATAACTGGTGCAACGGACAAATTAATTATGGAACTGAAAATTATTTTAATGCTGCTCATGGCTTGATTTCGCATACTTATCTTTATCCTAATTCGGGCAGTCAGGCTGCCGAGATAAAACAAAATATCAGTGATGGTGTTGCTTTTGCCAATTATACTGCACACTGCGGTGCAAGCGGTTGGTCAAATCCAGCTTTTC
The DNA here is from genome assembly GCA_021107685.1 of Bacteroidales bacterium. Lineage (GTDB taxonomy): Bacteria > Bacteroidota > Bacteroidia > Bacteroidales > SMBSF39 > SMBSF39. The sequence continues at coordinate 901 of JAIOSH010000042.1, forward strand.
AAACTTCCGATATACAAAATTTACAAAATCAGGACAAATACTGCTTAATGATTGGAAATTGTTGTTCTTCCAGTGCTTATAATAATCCCGAATGTTTTGCAGAAGCTGTTTTAAGGGCGGAAAATAAAGGTGCTTTAGGCTATATTGGAGGTTCTAACAGTACATGGTGGGACGAAGATTATTACTGGGGTGTTGGTGTTGGTGAAATTACTGAAAACCCTCCCCCCTATGAAGAAACTACTTTAGGAGTTTATGACAGGACTTTTCACGACCATGGAGAGCCTTTCGAAGATTGGTATATAACACAAGACCAAATAATATTTGCAGGAAACCTTGCCGTAACAGAAGGAAAACCAAATTCCGCAGAATATTACTGGGAAATATATTGTTTAATGGGCGACCCTTCGCTTATGGTTTACTTTTCCGAACCTTCTGAATTAACCGCTTCTTATGCTTCACAAATACCTCTTGGCACTACCTCTTTAACTGTTATTACAGAACCTTATGCTTATGTTGCTATTTCTATGAATGGAACATTACATAGTGCAACAATTGCCGATATAGACGGTATTGCCACAGTTGCTTTAATGCCATTTCAGGAAACCGGTATTGCTGATATTATTATTACAAATCAAAATTATCAGCCCTATTTTGGTACTATTACCGTTGAATCTCCTTCAGGTGCTTATATAATTCTTAATAATTACCAAATAAATGATAGCCTGGGAAATAATAATGATTCAGTTGATTTTGGAGAAATAATATCACTAAATATTGAACTTTCTAATATTGGTAATTCCACTGCTTTTGGCTTATCTGCAACACTTTCAACTTCCGATACACTTATAGAAATTACTGATTCCACACAAGTATGGGGAAATATTACAGCGGGTAATGCTTCCATAGAGCCTGATGCTTTTGCTTTCATTGTTCAGGAATTTGTTCCCGACCAGCATAAAGCTTTTTTCACCTTGATAATTCAGGACAATACAAGCGACAATACATGGACATATAGCCTTTATGTTACTCTAAATGCTCCTGTGCTTTCTGTATGTAATTTTATTATTGATGATAATGCAGGAAATAATAATGGCAGGCTTGACCCGGGAGAAACAGCAAATATAATTATTTCCTCTTCAAATAATGGACATTGTTATGCTCCTGATGCAATTGCAAATCTAACATCAGATAATCCCGATATTACAATTAATAATTCTTATTTTGAACTGGATACTATTCATATTGATGAAATCAAAAATGCTGTTTTTAATGTTACAATTGATCCGTTGGCTACTGTTGGAACTATATTGGAAATAGATTTCGCTGTTTCAAGTGGAATGTATTTTGCTGAAAAAACTTTTTATCCGATGATAGGAATTATACTTGAAGATTTTGAAACAGGAAATTTTGAAAAATTTGACTGGGAATTAACTTATCCTAATCCATGGCTTGTTACTGATAATGGTCCTTATGAGGGATATTGGTGTGCCAGATCAGGCTCTGTTTCTCACATGGGAACAACCGAAATGTCAATCTCGTTTAATGTAATAGCACAGGATAGTATTTCTTTTTACAGGAAAGTTTCTTCAGAACAAAATTACGACTTTCTGAAATTTTATATTGATGGTGTTAAAAAAGATGACTGGTCAGGTGAACTGGAATGGAATAAGGTGGCTTTCCCTGTTTCTATAGGTAATCATACATTTAAATGGGTTTATTCAAAAGATTATTCCACAAGTCATGGTAATGATTGTGCATGGATTGATTATATTGTATTTCCTCCTGTTTCAGCTATTGTATCAGTTGAATCTGAAACATATAATTATAATACTGCTCTTACTAATTATCCCAATCCTTTTAATAATAATACAACAATTTCCTTTACTCTGCCCGAAAAAGCCATAATATCGCTTAAAATTTACAATTCCTTAGGTAATGAAGTATTTGTTCTATCCGACAATAATGAATTTGATGAAGGAATTCATAAATTAACTCTAAATGCTTCAAGCCTGAACACAGGAATTTACTATTGTGTTCTATTAACAAATAAACAAAAGCTAATTAATAAGTTGGTTATTGTAAAATAGTAAAAGGCAGTATCATTCTATCATTACATCTCACACACTATTAGCTAATAGCTTTAGCTATGGCATATTTTTATTTGTTATAATAATGCCCATAACAGGAAACAAGCGATATTGATTGGTCTTTGTATGTATATATTAATCTATGTTTTTTATTGATTTTTCGAGAATAAAATCCCGATAAATTACCTGTTAATTTTTCCGGTTTTCCAATCCCTTGTAATGGTGTAGTTAGTTATTATGATCAATATCAACTATTAACTCAAAAACCTTAGCAAGAAGTTTAGAATCCTCTTTTTTTAGTTTAATCGTATCTTGTTTGAATTGAGTAGTTAAATTAATATTCACAGCAAAAAATTTAGAGATGTTCTTTCAGGTAATCCAAAGAATATGACATATTATCAGATTTAAGAGTTTCCTGAACTGCCAATCTAATCTTAATATTTCTAATAATTTGCTCTTCATCTTCAAAATTAGGTTTCCATAACCCAATATTATATGCTGCTATACCAAAATTTTCAATTGATGAGTATAATAACATTGAAAGATTTTTAGTTTCAGAACCTGATAACTTTAATTCTTCCTTAAAAACTAATTCACTCACTATTAAACAATAGTCAAACAATAAAGAAGAATTAACGAAATCACTGAATATATTTTTTTCATTTCCGGGAATTAAAGATAAAATTGATTTAAAATCTTGATAAGAAGGTAATTCATGAAGACTATTAGGTTCATTAAAATTTTCAATTAATTCGTTTGTAATGGGGGTTATTACTTTAAAATATGTTTCTAAACAATTAATATAAGTAATTCCTAATTCACCTAAGTTTTCAAGTTGATTGTATTTTGATGTAATCTCTTCAATTATAAACGAATCAATTTTTTTGAAAAACTCTTCCTTAATATTTAAAAGATTTAAGAATTCTATTCTTAATTCAAATAATTCATCTTTTAAGGTAGAGGATGTGTGGTTAACACCTTTTGTAGTTGTCCTATAAATAATTAAATCAATAAGATTTTCAATTTTTTTAAATACAAAATTAGTTTCTGAAATCTTTTCTCTATTCCAGTAATTGTATAAAATAACTTCTCCTATTGGTGATTGATACTGTATCATAATGCAAAGATAACAAAAATATTTTGATTTTATTCTTCTTACAAATTTAATAATTCTTTTTATATTTCCAAATTTTTTTTGTACATTAGCAAGAAAAATAAAGTTATGGAACAGAATAAAGCATTATTAAATTTGATAGCTTCCAAAGAAATATCAGAAAAATATGAGTTAGTAGATATAAAAGAAAAATCAAGGTCAATAGAATTGGTATTTGAAGAACAGCAGGATAGAATTCCCCATGAGTTATCGGGCAAGGAAACAGTATTAGACGGTTTTTGCAATCAGCTATCATTATAAAAAACCAGCTAATTTAAGTAATTCGTCAAGTTCTTTATTGGAGATATTTTCTTTCTCAGATTTATCGTAAATGCTAAGCAGATAAACGTTTTAGTCAACTACTTTTACACAGGTAATTACACGGGAACCACCGCTCTTTCCTTTACTTTTTGATGTAATAGACATTCGTACTTTGTAACAATCTTTACCGAGAGGTTTGCCCTGTTTCGGGTTTTCTTCAAGTGAATTAATAAGCCTTGCGATATCTGATTTTAAAGAATAATATTTTTTAGCAACTCTTTTGGCATGTTTTTTAAAACCGGTGGTAACAACTACATTAAAGCTCATTTAAAAAGTCTCTTGCTGATTGTAGTTTTATTTTTCCTTGCGTATGTTGTTCAACTTCATCTAAAGAATCATTCAAATCGTCAACAAACTCTTTTTGTTTATTAGATAGTCTTTTAATCTTTTTAAAACCAAGGATATTTGCAAGCTCCAAAAAAAATTTTATTTTATTGTTTGGTATGTCAATAACAACTCTTTGCATAACTAAATTATTTTTTTAACAAAATACAGTATTAATTTACAAAAATACAAAACATAGTAGTATAATAAAATATTTTCAAAACAAATTTTTAAATTTATATATTTTTGCATTTCATTCAAATTAATATAAAATTCTATGATAAATAAAAACTATATACATAAAATTGCACAGGAACTTAATATCACTCCCAAGCAAGTTCAAAATACTGCACTTTTAATGGAAGAAGGAGCAAGTATTCCATTTATAGCAAGATACAGAAAAGAGATAACAGAGAGCCTGGATGAAATTATTATTACAAAAATCCGTAACCGCTTAGAACAGCTTAATGAATTGGATAAAAAAAGAGAAAGTATAATTAAATCCTTAAAAGAGCAGGAAAAATTAACTGATGAATTAGAATACCAAATAAATACAGCATCATCACTCACCGAACTGGAAGATATATATTTACCTTTTCGTCCAAAACGAAAAACCCGTGCAACAATAGCTAAGGCTAAAGGACTTGAACCATTGGCGAAAATAATAATGTCGCAAAATACAATTGATCTGGAAACAAAAGCATTTCAATTTATTAATGAAAAAAATGAAATTTATTCTATTGAAGAAGCGCTTGCAGGAGCAAGAGATATAATTGCAGAATGGATAAATGAAACTAAATCAAGCAGGTCAAAGATAAGAAATTTGTTTTTAAAAGAAGCTGTTATTCAATCAAAAATTAAAAAAGGTAAAGATATAGAAGGCGTTAAGTATAAAACATATTTTGACTGGGATGAAAAATTAATGAAAGCACCTTCACACCGTATTCTTGCAATGTTTAGAGGAGAAAATGAATCATTTCTTAAAATAAAAATATCTATCCCCGAAGAAAAAGCAATTGAAAACCTTGAAAGATTATTTATAAAATCAAATAATGATTCTGCCGAACAAGTAAAAATGGCAATCAAAGATTGCTACAAAAGATTGCTTCATCCTTCAATGGAAACAGAAATAAGAGGTGTGGTAAAAGAAAAAGCCGATGAAGATGCTATTAAGGTTTTTGCTGAAAATTTACGACAATTACTATTAGCCCCCCCATTAGGACAAAAAAATATTCTATCAATAGACCCGGGATTTAAATCCGGCTGCAAAATAGTATGCCTTGATAAGCAAGGAAAACTTTTGCACAATGAAACAATTTATCCTCATCCTCCGCAACGCGATACAAAACAAGCGATGCATAAAATAATCAGCCTTGTAAATGCTTATAAAATCGAAGCTATTGCTATTGGAAACGGTACTGCAGGACGTGAAACAGAAAATTTTATTCGTAGAATACGTTTTGAAAAAGATATTACTGCAATAATGGTTAATGAAAGTGGTGCTTCGGTTTACTCTGCCTCTTCCATTGCAAGAGAAGAATTTCCTGAATACGATGTAACTGTTAGAGGTTCTGTTTCTATCGGAAGACGTCTGATGGACCCATTAGCCGAACTTGTTAAAATTGATCCCAAATCAATTGGTGTCGGTCAATATCAGCATGATGTGAACCAGGCAGCTTTAAACAAGAGCCTTGAAGATGTTGTTGTCAGTTGTGTTAATTCAGTAGGGGTTGAAGTAAATACAGCAAGCAAACAATTATTGACCCATGTTTCGGGTGTAGGTTCTTCTTTGGCTCAGAATATAATCAATTACAGGAATAAAAACGGGGCATTCAAATCAAGAGAAGAATTAAAAAAAGTTACTCGTTTTGGAGATAAGGCATTTGAACAAGCTGCCGGATTTTTAAGAATACATAATGCTCAAAATCCTTTAGATGTTAGTGCTGTTCATCCTGAGAGCTATAATATCGTTTATAAAATGGCTGAAAAAGTTAACAGTTCTATTGATGATCTGATAAAAAATAAAGAATTACGGAAAAAAATCATACTCAATGAATTTATTACTCCTGCTGTTGGTTTACCTACTTTAAATGATATTATGCAGGAACTTGCAAAACCAGGCAGAGACCCAAGGAAAAAATTAGATTTTTTTGAATTTGACAAAGAAATTAATAAAATTGAAGACTTGAAATCAGGAATAACACTTCCCGGAATTATTACAAATATTACAGCTTTTGGAGCATTTGTCGATATAGGCGTTCATCAGGACGGCCTTGTGCATATCAGTCAGTTGGCTAATGAATATATCAGCGACCCGAATGATATTGTAAAACTTAACCAAAAAGTAACAGTTAAAATTCTGGATGTAGATATTGAAAGAAAACGAATTCAACTTTCTATGAAAGACGTAGAATAAATTCTGTTACAAAAAATATATATAATTTTAAGAAAAATATTACGTTTGTAAACAAAAGTCAGGTTGACAAAGATAGAAAGTTATATGTTCTGAACTCATTAAAATAGGGGATGCTTAAAAAAAAATCGCAAGTTTACCCCGTTGGATTTTTTGTTAAAACTTTTTAGTGAATTTCGAAGAAATAATATCCTACGGGGTTTACCCTGTAATGAAATATATCAGGGAGCACTTTTAATTCATATAAAAATTGTTAAATTGCTTTATTGCTTTAATGTTAGTTTATCATTGGTGAATTTAATTAACAAGTTGATTTCTTTTTCAACTATTTAACCATTAACAATTTAACAATATATCAATATATCAATATGTATATAAATATACTTACACTTGCAAAACTTAAATATTCTATAAGAATATTATCAATAATTTTCTTCACTC
>JAIOSH010000140.1 GCA_021107685.1 Bacteroidales bacterium
TAAGTCTTAAGTTGACGCATATGCCTCACTCCACCTTAACCATTTTCCTTACTCCTGCTGTTTCTCCATTGACAAGAAGCGAATAGTAATAAATACCGGTTTTGAGATTTATACCTGAAAATTCAGTATTATGAGTTCCTTTATCTAAAATACCGAGAGCTTTGCTTGTAATTTCTTTTCCAAGTACATTGTAAACTTTTATAACAACATTTACCTTGTGCGGGATTAAGAATTTTATATTAGTGATTTCTTTAAAAGGATTGGGATAGCAATTTACTATTTCAGGTTTTGTTTGTTTAGAAATATTGGTTCCCACAGAATCGTAAACGAAAATATAATTTTCTTTAACAAAAGAATTTGTATCGTATTCGTCATAAATTGTTAGTTTTACTGAATACCATCCTGTATCAGCATATATCCATGCAGGAGATTCTTCATAGGAATCAACAGTGCCGTCATTGTTAAAGTCCCATTCATATTTGGTTATATCTCCTATGGAAAAGTTGCAAAACTCAACTGTTAAAGGCAAAGTTCCCTCTTGTGTTAGAGTGGAAAAGTTTGCCAGCAACGGTTCAATTCCTTTGCTAAAGGGATGAAAAACTTCAAAGGTAACTCCGTAATCTGTTGAATGGTAAATATATGTATGGGCATTTTGCCACATCATATTAATAAAGTTATAAAGGAAATATACTTCACCTGGTTGTTTTCCACCAATTATATCAAATCCATAAAAATTTACAAAATTAAATTTATCAATGATATAAATGTTCTCTGCATAATCTTGGCTAAAGTTCAATATTCCATAATTTCTAAAATAAAGAAAAAGTTCACCTGTTTCATTTCCCCTACTTAAATATATATTCTGGCCATTAGGAAAATAAAACTTCTGTTTTACATCTACATTTTCAAATTTGTCAAATGTAATAAATAGATATGAAGTGTCAGCATTAGTGAGTTTAACAGAAATAACATATCCTATATTATCATCAATATTATCAATGTCAAAATTTTTTACATTACCAAAATATCCATTACAAGAATGAAATGTGAAGTTAGAACCATAGTCTTCACTATGCATATAGAAATTTGAAAAGATATGACCAGAATTAATCCCACTCTCAATGTCCTCACTTAATTCTAAAGCTCCATTTTTAAAAATCCAAGAACCGCTATTTCCATAATCAGTCGAATAGTATAAGTTATGAGGCATTTCAAAGCAAAAAATCCCTCCCTGTGCCTTATCTGCTGCTATGGTTATAATATTTTTTATACTATCCACACAAACAGCCGTTTCACCAAAATCGATAGAGTAATACAGTCCTTCGCCTGTATGGGTTGGGCCTAGGAAATAGATTTCACCAATATCAGGGCCACGTGTTATTTTTTGTGAGAAAGAAACTAAGCCGGAAAGAAGTAAAAAAATTAGTATAAGATTTTTCATAAGAAATTGGTTTTATAGTTTAAACATCCAACAGCTTCTGCAATTCATACATTTCATCACGTAGCCTGGCAGCTTCAATAAAATTTAATTCCTTAACAGCTTTTTTCATAGCTTTGTTAGTTTTATCAATAGTTTTTTTCAACTGGGGTTTTGTCATATATTTCACTACAGGGTCGGCAGCTACATTTACAGAGTCATTCTCAATATAAGGCTTTGGTTCTTTTGATTTTGCATTAATAAGAGCAGTTTGTCCCAATATAGATTCTGTTGATTTTTTAATAGGTGTCGGAGTGATATTGTTTTCAGCATTATACTTTAATTGCTTTTCGCGTTTGCGGTTGGTTTCATCAATAGTACGCTTCATTGAACCGGTTGTTTTATCGGCATACATAATGACTTTACTGTTAATATTTCTTGCTGCCCTGCCTGCTGTTTGAGTTAATGAACGTTCTGAACGCAAAAAACCTTCTTTGTCTGCATCTAAAATAGCAACCAAAGAAACTTCCGGTAAATCAAGTCCTTCTCTTAGTAAGTTTACACCAATCAGAACATCAAAAATTCCTAATCTGAGGTCACGCATTATTTCCACTCTTTCTAATGTTTCAACATCAGAATGGATATAACGGCATTTAATATCTAATTTTAGTAAATATTTTGTAAGTTCTTCAGCCATTCTTTTAGTTAATGTTGTAACTAAAGCTCTTTCGTTTTTGTTTACTATCTTGTTAATTTCATCCAAAAGATCATCAATCTGATTAAGACTTGGACGCACATCAATAATAGGGTCAAGTAATCCTGTAGGTCGTATCAATTGCTCTACGACAATGCCTTCGCTTTTTTGCAATTCATAGTCGGCAGGAGTAGCACTAACATAAATTACCTGATTTGTCATAGCTTCAAATTCGACAAATTTTAAAGGTCTGTTGTCCATTGCCGAAGGCAGCCTGAATCCGTATTCAACGAGATTTTGTTTTCGGGAGCGGTCACCGCCATACATTGCTCTTATCTGTGGAATAGTAACATGACTTTCATCAATGATAAATAAAAAATCATCAGGAAAAAAGTCTAAAAGACAAAAAGGACGGGAGCCGGGAGAGCGTCCGTCAAAATAGCGGGAATAATTTTCAATACCTGAACAATAACCTAATTCACGCATCATTTCAATGTCATAAGTAACGCGGTCTTCGAGACGTTTTGCTTCAAATTGCTTTCCATTTTCCCTGAAATAATCAAGCTGTTTAAAAAGGTCATCCTGTATTTTA
>JAIOSH010000038.1 GCA_021107685.1 Bacteroidales bacterium
AAAATGAATATCCCGAATATGGCGGGAATTATGAAGTTATACACCACACACAATTTTTAAGGGATTTAATAAAAGAAGGTAAGCTGAAAATAAATTCCGATATTTTCAAAGACAAAAAAATAACATACCACGACCCTTGCTATTTGGGCAGAGGAAATGATGAATATGAAGCTCCAAGAGAAGTTTTGGAAAAAATCCCATCAAAAAAAATTGAAATGAAACATAAAAAAGAATTTGCTCTCTGTTGCGGAGCCGGAGGCGGACAAATGTTTAAAGAAGCAGAAAAAGGCGATAAGGAAATTTTTATCGAACGTATAGAAGAAGCTATTGAAACAGGTGCTGACATTGTTGCAACTGCCTGTCCTTACTGTATGACCATGATGACCGATGGTATAAAATACAAAAATAAGGAAGATGAAATGATGAATTATGATATTGCGGAGTTGGTTTCTATATCCCTTAATCTATAGTTTAATATAACTTAAATAGTTACAAATATTACTCAATTATTAGCCAAATGTTATAAAAGCATTTGCTAAGAAATTCCAGATTGTTACTACTGCAATAGCAAAAAGCTTTGAAAGATAAAAATTCTTTTTTAATTTGCTGACAATTAGCCAAAGTATCAGGGTATTTATTCCAAGTCCGATAAGGGAAATTATAAGAAACTGGGAATATTCTAAAGCAATTTGAGGATTATGACTTTGAAAAGTCCAGATTCTGTTTAAAATATAATTTGTACTTGCAGCTACAATAAACCCGATTGCATTGGAAATATATTTTTGTATCCTGATTTTTTCCTTACAAATATATGTAATTCCAAAATCAACAATTAGCCCGGAAAATCCAACAATTCCAAATTTTATAAATTTCCAGATAAATTCGCCGGTTATTAAATCAAACATAATTATTAGCTGTTAGATTATTAACAGATTAAAAAATCAAAACGCAAAGCTAAAATTTATTATAAAATTTTCTGATAATTATTTGTAATATTTTAAAAATTGTATCTTTGAACCCCATTATTTAAAACAATTTTTATAACGTTAATTAATTAAAAAATAATAAGATATGGCAAAAAGAACAATTGTATCTCTACCTGGCGATGGAATCGGCAGAGTAGTTTTGGAAGAAACTATCAGAGTATTAGGAGCAGCAGGCTTTGATGCCGAATATGTTGAAGGTGATATAGGTTGGGAATTCTGGTGTAATGAAGGAAACCCCTTACCTGAGAGGACACTTAAATTGCTTGAAACACATAAAATCGGTTTATTTGGAGCAATTACTTCAAAACCAAAAGATGATGCAGCAGCAGAACTAAGCCCTGAATTACAGGGAAAAGGATTTGTTTATTCAAGTCCTATTGTTGGACTTCGTCAGCATTTTAACCTGGATATTTGTGCACGTCCTTGCAAAACTTACAAAGGCAACCCTTTGAATTTCATTCGCAGGGGAAAAGACAACACTATTGAAGAACCTGAAGTTGATGTTGTTATTTTTCGTCAAAATACCGAAGGTTTGTATGGAGGAGTGGAATGGACAAATCCAAATGATGAGGTTTATAATGGATTAATGACACATCCTAAGTTTGTAAAGAACTTTAGAAATGTTCCAAGAGAAGAATTATCAGTTTCCACACGTATTTTTTCAAAAAAAGCTACTCAAAGAATTTTACGTGCTGCTTTTGAACATGCAAAAAAATATGGATATAAATCAGTTACTCTTTGCGAAAAACCAAATGTAATTCGTGAAACTTCAGGAATGATGTTTAAAATGGCTAAGGAAATCCAGAAAGCCGAATATCCTGATATTGAACTCTGGAACACAAATATTGATGCACAGATGATGTGGTTAACCAAAAATCCTGAAAATTATGGAGTAATAGTGGCAGGAAATATGTTCGGAGATATTGTTTCTGACGGTTTTGCAGGATTGATAGGTGGTTTGGGATTTGCATGCAGTGCTAATATGGGCGAAGAAATAGCAGTGTTTGAACCTACTCATGGTTCGGCTCCTAAATATGCCAATTATCCTGTGTCAATAGTAAATCCTATAGCAATGGTCGCTTCTGCATGTATGATGCTTGATTTTATTAATGAAAATGAAATTGCTAAAAAAATAAGGAAAGCTATTGCCGAAATTGTTGAAGAAGGAAAAGTAAGAACTTACGATATGATGAAAATGACAGGCAATCCTGATGTAATTGAAAAAGGAGCCGCTTCAACACAACAAATGGCTGATGCGATAATTGCAAAACTTTAAATTTGTAAATAAATAATAAAACAATGAATAAAACAATAATCACCCTTTGGCCTGAACTGGAATGGATACAGGATGAGGAATTAAGAGAAAAAACAGCAAAAACATGGGAACTGGCACTTGAAAGAAGTGTTTTAACACCTGAAGATTTAAACACAATTCCATTTACACTTTTGTGTGGTCCTGATTTGAAAGTTACATTTATGGATCATAAACGCTCTGTTGTGCATATTGCAAGAGATGCCGGACAAAAAATCAATGACTTTTATAAAGGAGAATTAACTATTGATATGGATGTATTGATTGCAGGAGCCATTTTAGCAGATGTTGGCAAATTACTTGAATATGTTATGGATGAGAACGGCAAAGCAATACAGGGAACTTATGGAAAATATTTACGTCATCCTTTCTCAGGGGTTTCCTTAGCTGAAGAATGTGGAGTTCCACCGGAAGTTTGCCATATCATTGCAACTCATGCAGGTGAAGGTCATCTCGTGAAAAGAACCACAGAAGCTTATGTGGTTCATCATGCCGATTTTATGACTTTCCTTCCTTTTAAGGAAAGGCTGAAAGTATAATTAAATATTAATAAAATAATAAAGTCAAAATGAACTTAATAGAAAAAATTTTAGCAAATCATTCAAAGTACGATATTGTAAAGCCCGGTGATATTATTGATATAGAAATTGATGCACGTGCTGCCCGCGACTTTGGCGGGGCAAATGTCGTAAAAAACATTAAAGATAATAACCTGAGTATTGATGATACGTCAAAAACTTTTTTTACATTTGATTGTAATCCAACAGGTTCAGACCAAAAATATGCTGTAAATCAACAGATATGCAGAATCTTTGCCCGTAATAATGGAATAAAATTATATGATATTGATAAGGGAATCGGAACACATATCCTGATACATGACGGTTTGGCTTGTTCAGGCTCAACTGCTGTAACAACTGATTCTCATGCTAATATTTTAGGTGCTGTCGGTGCTTTTGGACAGGGAATGGGCGATAAAGATATTGCAGCAGCATGGAATAAAGGAAAAGTATGGTTTAAAGTTCCTAAATCCGTTAAGCTGAATTTATATGGTAAACGGCCCAAAGGTCTTTCTGCTAAAGATATTGTATTGAATTTATTATCGGTTTTCGGAGCAAACACCTTGCTTGGTTATTCTGTTGAAATTTATGGAGATGAAGTAAATAAATTTACTTTGGATGAAAGAATTACAATTGCATCAATGGCAACAGAAATGGGAGCTATTATCATTCTTTTTACTCCTAATAAAGAAATTATGGAATACAGCGAGGCAAGAGCAGGAAAAAAAATTGAACTGATAAAAGCTGATGCAGATGCAACTTATGAAAAAGTTTTTGATATTGATATAAGTGAGTTTGTACAGAGAGTATCTAATCCGGGTGCACCTCATAATACAGTAAACATAAATGATGTTAAGAAAATGAAAATTGACTCTGCTTTTATCGGAAGTTGTACAAATGGAAGAATGGAGGATTTAAAGGTAGCAGCAAATATTTTAAAAGGCAAAAAAATTGCACCCGGTGTTGTCTTAAAGATTGTTCCTGCTACTGATGAAGTATGGAAACAATGTTTGGAACAAGGTATTATTGATATATTTAAAGATGCAGGCGCTTTGGTTTCTAATGCAGGTTGTGCAGGTTGTGCTGCGGGTCAGGTTGGTCAAAACGGTGCAGGTGAAGTAACAATTAGTACAGGAAACAGAAATTTTCCCGGCAAACAAGGAAAGGGTGATGTTTATCTCGCTTCTCCCGCTTCAGTAGCAGCTTCTGCAGTTGCAGGCTATATAACAACTTATGACGACATCCCTGATAAACCTACAACTTTTACTGTTGAAGAAAAAATTGATAAAGCGGAAAAAATTAAGGAAAAAATAAAACCTGATGAGACTAAACCAACAATTGTTAAAGGAAAAGTATGGTATATCAAAGAAGATAATATTGACACAGATATGATATTTCATAATCGTTATTTGTCTATTACCGATATTGATGAGATGGGACAATACACTTTTGATAATTTGAAAGGTTATGAGAATTTTGCTAAAAAGGCAAAACCCGGTGATATTGTTGTTGTTCAGAAAAATTTCGGTAGTGGAAGCTCACGTCAGCAGGCTGTTGATTGCTTTAAAGCTTTAGGTATTCAGGCTATTCTGTCCGAATCATACGGGGTAATTTATGAAAGAAATGCTATTAATGCTGCTTTTCCTATTATTACTTATCATTCGCTTAATGAAATTGACTTAACTGATGGTGATACAATAAGTGTAAATTTTGAAACAGGCGAAGTAATTAATATGAAGAATGATAAGTCAATGAAAGTTGAAAAATTCTCTGATGTACAAATGGAGATATATCAAAATGGAGGGCTTTTTTAATTCTGTTGAGAAAATTGACCATGCCTGAATAGCGTTGACCGTTTTTTAATTTTATATTGATTTTGTTATTAAGAATAAACAAATTCACACTTTTTAGAACACAACTAAAATGACTAATATAAAACTTTTCGAAAGTAAACAAATTCGTTCCACTTGGATTGAAGATGAAAAAAAATGGTATTTTGTTGTTGAGGATGTTGTAGCGGTTTTAACTGATAGCAAAGACCCAAAACAATATGTTAAACGTATGAAGTTGAGGGACAAGGAACTTGCCAAAGGATGGGTACAAATTGTACCTATCCTTTGGGTTGATACACCTGGTGGCAGGCAAAAAATGAGTTGTGCAAATACGGAAGGTTTGTTTAGGATTATCCAATCAATTCCTTCGCCCAAAGCCGAACCATTTAAAAGATGGCTTGCTAAAGTCGGCTACGAAAGGCTTGAAGAAATTGAAAATCCCGAATTAGCTTCAAAACGGGCAAGAGAAATTTACAAACAAAAGGGATATCCGGATGATTGGATTGAAAAAAGAATGCGGAGTATTGCCATTCGTGAAGAATTAACAGATGAATGGAAAACAAGGGGAATAAAAAAACAAATTGAATATGCCATATTAACAGCAGAAATATCAAAAGCAACATTCGGGTTAACACCATCTCAATATAAAGAAGTCAAAGGGTTGAAAAGAGAGAATCTTCGTGACCACATGAATGATTTGGAATTGATTTTTTCAATGCTTGGAGAAGCCTCCACAACTGAAATAACAAGAAACACAGATGCAAAGGAGTTTCAAGAAAATAAAATCACTGCAAGGAAAGGTGGTAAAATAGCAGGTGACGCAAGAAAAGCGCTGGAAAAAGAATCAAGGAAAAAAGTTATTTCATCTGAAAACTACTTACCAGAAAAGAAAACGAAAAAACTAAAAGGAAAAAATAAGCCCTGACACATTGCAGCTGTACTCATTGACAGATCGCTATTTCAAGAACGCAACCCAAATCTCCCAATTAGTATGCTTGTACAGTCACAAAGAAATTGAAGGGAATACGTTTGGAAACATTCTCAAGCTTTTCCTGTCAAAATAATGATTAGTTACAAAAGAATTTTAACAAGGGAAACTTCCTTACGGAGCAGGCAAGGACACAGAGGTTATATTTTTTCCTTTGCGTCTCATCGTTCAATGGATTTGGCTTTTTGTATTTTATATGAAAATCTTCTCTTAAATTCACTAATAAACTTCCCTGACTTTATTTATTAAATATTCCAATCCTATCAATTCGCCACAAGTCATAACAGAACCTATTGTTACGCCGAGTATTCCGTGAAGGTTCAGGTTTTGACCTGTGAAAAACAAGTTTGGTATTTTTGTCTTTGGTAATATTATGGATTTAAAAGGGTCATTATAATCCTTTAAAATACCATAAGACGAGCCATTGACAGTTCCTGTATAATCACGATAAGTTAAAGGCGTTGAAGTATAACAGGATTTAATTTTATTTCGGATCCCCGGAAACTTTTGTTCAATGAAATCCAATAATTTTTCTGCTTTCCTGTTTTTAAATTCAAGATAATCATTTCCCCGGTTTTCAACAGTTGTGTTTTCCCATTTCTTCAATTCATTGTATTTCATATAAGCAATAACAATTGCACCGTCAGCATATATATCCGATTTTGAAGTAGCAGGAGTATAAAACATAAAATGCTCAGTCCATTTTTTTTCCGAATAAGTAGCAGTTGTCCATACAGTATCACCACTATAATAATAGTGATTATGATTCATATATTTGAAAGCCTCTTTTTTAAATACAATATACAATGTAAACATTCCTATTGTATTTTCAAGCTTAGTTATACGGTTTCGATATGCTTTTTTTATTTGATGCTCATCAATCATTTGCAAAGTTTTTGCAGGATGAACATTGGAAATAAAATACTTTGCTTCAAGACGTTTACTGTTAAATAATTCAACATATTTTACAGTATTATTTTCAATAATAATTTTTTTTGCTTCATGTCTTTTAAGAACAGTACCTCCGTTATTAATAATAGAATCAGCGAGCAATTTAGCAAGCTGAAAGCTGCCATCAACAAGTCGCCATGCACTGTTTATAAATGAATAATTAATAAGAGCGTGTATATATAAAGGTGTTTTCTCAATAACTCCTGCATATAAAGAATTTGTCCCGGCTAAAACATTTTGCAATCTTTTATCAGAAGTAATTGAATTGATAAACCCATAAGCACTTTCTATAAAAATATCACTGTCAATAATACTGTCTTGTTCTTTACTTATATTAAATAAAGGGAAATAGTTACTTATAGTTTTTAATTTCTTAATATATTTATTTAAAGCATCTTTTTCATTGGGAAAGCTTTTGAGTAAAGTATTAATAAAGTTATCGTGTCCTTGTGCGTGCTTGTATTCTTTTCCTTGAAAGGTAACAATATCAAACCCATCAATATCCAATCTTCTGAGTTTCAGCTTATCAATTAATCCGAAATACTTAAAATACCTGTTAAGGATTTGCCCTTCCCCTAATCCTTCTGTATAATTCAGACCTGTATTAAATATTACATTGTCGCGTTTAAAGGTTTGAAGGCAACCTCCTATTTGCCTGTTCTTTTCAATAACACAAACATTATAGCCTTCTTTACTTAAAATATTTCCGCAGAGCAAGCCTCCGAGTCCGCTTCCTATGATAATAACATCGTATTTTTGCATTTCTGTATATACTATAGAGTTTGCATTTTAAAGTGAAAGATTGAAGAAAATTTGTAAGTTTACTAAAGCACTAAATTATTGCAACAAAAATACATATAATTAAAACGTTTTTGAAAAATCAAAGCAACATGGGCAAATAATTGCCATTAAAATAAAATTACGTAATTTTATCATTTTCAGGTACTCCAATATTTAGTTTAACTTAATTAATTTAACTGATTGGCAGACTTTACCGTTTACCTTAAGGACAGCAATGCATAAGCCGGGTTTACAGGATTGGTGGTTCATATCCAGCCCACACCATTTTATTGAATGATTTCCTCCTTTCAGGTTTTTTTTAACTAAAGTTTTAATCAACATGCCAGATACATTGTAAACGTATAGTTCCACATAAGTTTTTTCTTCTAAAAAAAATTCAATTGTTGTTTCGGTTGTAAATGGGTTTGGATAATTATAAGTTACTACATTATTTTGCCCGATATGGTAATTCTGATATGTAGTTATTGTTGAATTAACACTTTTATAAAGAGAAGTTGGAGCATAATACTCAACTGCAAACAAGTGACCTTCCGGTCCTAAAACCAGATTTGCAATATCCTGATCGCCCATTCCCGTGTTAATAATTTCCCAGGTTTGCCCATTATCCATAGAACGGCGCGCACCTCCAATATACCAGTCAAGATTAGAGCAACCAACATAAATTTCATCTTCTGAATTAATAACTATTGAGGTTACTAATTCCTCATTATTTAAATTTATCCATTCTGACTGCCCATTTGGTAACAT
>JAIOSH010000179.1 GCA_021107685.1 Bacteroidales bacterium
CTTATTATACGAAAATCAATGGTAATTTATATGGGAACGGACAATCCTTAAGCGATGATGAATTAACTATTATCCAGGAACAACCTTATATATCTAATGAAAGTATCAGGTATCCAAAGTGTGCAGTAGATGAATATGAAAATGTACATTCAATTTATGAAAAAGGTGAATATGGTTGTAATACTCCTAAATCAGTATATTATAAAAAAATGAATTCTGTTCCCTTGTTAAAGATTGAATGTCCGGATGATTCAGTTATTTTTGTTGAAATGACTGGTGCCGGCACACAATGGCAAGGAACTTTTACTCCTCCTGAATACGGTACTTATAATATCAGAGTTTCAGGTTCGGATATTGATGGTAATACAGGCGTTGATTTTTATCAATTTGAACATATCAACACTAATATTCAGGAAAATGAATTAAGTGAATTTTTGATAAATTATCCCAATCCGTTTGATTCTGAAACTACTATTGAATTTAACCTGACAAAACCCTGTAATGTTAAGCTAAAAATTTACTGTATAAACGGCAAATTGGTGAAAACACTTTATTCCGGTGCTTTACAATCAGGTATTCATATATTTACCTGGAATGCAACTAATAATAATAACAATACTGTTCCTAACGGAATATATTTTTATAAATTAGAAAGAGATAATCATAATAAAATAGGGAAAATAGTTTTTCTTAAATAATATATACTGCTCTTAAATAGAAGTGTCAGTCCGTAAAGTCGCATAGCGACGAACTATTTGTAACCCCTGACAGTAGTCGAGGGCTGATAATGAGGGGGTTGCAAAAGTCCCATAAGGACGATCTATAAAAAATTGGAGAATTTATTTAGATTGAAATTCAATAGAATATCGAATAGTTTTAATATCATAACGTTATTGTTTTTGGTTTCTTCCTTCCCGGTTTTCTTAATAGCTCAAAATTTACCTATAGTTCATACACCTGTTGACAGTCTTGAAAGTCACCTGAACAGCTCTCAATGGAATAATATTCCATTTGTTTGAAACCAATTTAATAATGTACATTCCTTGTCGAAGCATTGAAACATCAATTGTATTGGTTATTGGTTTTTTTATGTAATACTTTTTGATCGGTTTGGTTGAAAATATTTACTTCTTTGATTTTAGCTTTAGAAGAAATTAATAAGGTAATTGTTTGGGTCACATTCATTTTTTGCCTGCCACCGGGAGTTTCAATCCAAAAGATAGGTGCAATTTGTACTCACCCTCTAGCTAGTTCTTTGTCCCTCAATTTCATTCGTTTCACATATTGTTTTGGGTCTTTGCTGTCTTTTAGAATCACTACAACATCCTCAACAACAAAATACTACTTCTTTTCTTTTTCATCTCAATACGTTCTAACTTGCTTTGACTGAAAAAGTTTTATGTTTGACATAAATATATTTTATAAATTAATGTCCGAAATTTTTCCTATTTTTTTTCTGAACTCGTCAATATTTACGACATTCACTTTTGGAAATGTTAATTTTTTTAAAATGTTAAAATCTCTAATTGCAAATTCGATAATGGAGTCGCAAGATTTTTTATATTCTAATAATTTTTTTTTCAAAAGTAATGATTTTTTATCAATGTAGATTATTTTGCCCGGAAATAATTTGATATGCAAAAAAAACGAATTGATTTGGATAAAAAGTTATTGCTGTCGAGCACTTAATATAAAATGATATCAGGAATAAAATAAAAATCCTTCTTGTTTAATGTATATAGAGGAATACTGTAGTGAATTGCGGTAGCTGCAATAATAGCATCAGGTATCCCAATTTTATGGATTAGAGAATATTTTATCATCAAATTTTCAAAAATTTCAGTAATGCTTTCGTTGATTGGAATATGTATTATTCTGTTAATCCTTTTTCTTATTTTATCTAATTCCTCTTTATTTAAAGCACCGAAATACAATTCAGCAGCGGTTACAGAACTTATATATATCGACTGTTCACCAATATTTTTTATCTCTTTAACAATATTTTATTTCCCTTATGTCATGTTTTCTCCTTTATTTCAACTTTAAAATTACTTAATTTAATTAAATTAATATTTTATTATCAGCTAAAAAGATGTTCTCATTGCTTCAACAGGGTTAAGCCTGGAAGCTGAAAAAGCAGGAACAAATCCAGAGATCAGACCAATAAGTGCAGAAACAAATATTCCCAATATAATATTTCCTTGTGTTAAAATCAAATCCATATCAAAAGCATAAGAAATTAACAATGTTGCAAATAAAATAATTAATAGTCCGACTATTCCGCCGAATAAAGAAAGGAAAATAGATTCAAATAAAAATTGTAATAAAATAAAATACCTTTTAGCTCCTAATGATTTTTGAATACCAATCTGGTTAGTACGTTCTTTTACTGAAACAAACATAATATTTGCAATTCCAAATCCACCCACTAATAAGGAAAATCCGCCAATTATCCAACCCACAGTTGCAATTATTCCGAAAAGATTTTCAAAACCTTGAGTAATTATACTTGTTTCATTTATAGCAAAATTATCTTCTGCTGAAGGTTTTAATTTCCTGACAGAACGCATAATTCCTACTAATTCGTCTTTTAATTCATCATTAGAAACCATAGGTTTGGCTCTTATGATAATTGTTGTTCCTACATTTCGTAAGTCAATAAAATTTCTCGCATAATTAATAGGTATAATAACCTGGTCATCAGAAGTATTACCAAACATATCCTCACCTTCTTTTTTCATAACTCCTATTACCAGGAGCTTTTGTCCAAAAATTTTTATCTTTTTCCCAACAGGGTCAATATTATTAAAAAGATTATTAGAAATTTCACTTCCTATAATTGCAACATTTTTTCCGCCATTTGATTCAATTGGAGTAAAATACCTGCCGTCACCCAGTTCAAAAGGCATTACCTTATCATAATCCTGTGAAACAGCCATAATTGTAGCATTTTCAATATTGTTATTAAAATACTTAACTGATTTATTTATACCTACCATAAAGGCACTTGCTTCAGAAGCAGAACTTCTTTTTTGAATTTCATGTAAATCTCTGAGCCTCGGTTCCGGTCTTTGCAAGTATTTCCACCAGGGATATTCACCTCCCATTGACCATGGCCATTTTTGAATAAATAAAACATTGTCCCCTAATGATTCAATACTTTTTTTTATTGAGCTTTCCATTGAATCAAAAATCGTAAATACTGAAATAATTGAAAATATACCGATTGTTATTCCAAGCAATGAAAGAATGGTACGTACTTTATTCACAATTATTGACTGAAAAGCCAAAAGAAAGCTTTCTCTTAACAGTTTAAAAAATATCATTGGCTAATTTTTAATTTTGTAAAATTAATATATTTATTTTTAAAAAAGGTGAAATAAATTTATTGTTACTTTGTAAAGATTTTGTTTTTTAACAAACTTTTACAAAGCAATAGCATAGTAACTTAATATTAAAATGGAAGAACAAAAAAAAATAAAAAATGCTTTAATATCAGTCTTTCATAAAGACCGTCTTGAAGAAATAGTAAAAATTCTTAATGAATTGAATATAAAAATATTTTCAACAGGAGGCACTTATGATTTTATAGAAAAACTTGGCATAAATGCAATATCAGTAGAATCAGTTACATCCTACCCTTCAATTTTGGGTGGAAGAGTAAAAACTTTACATCCGAAAATTTTCGGTGGTATCCTTGGCAGAAGAGATAATAAAAACGATTTAGAACAATTTAAAGAATTTCAAATTCCGGAAATAGACCTTGTTATTGTTGACCTTTACCCATTTGAAAAAACAGTTTCATCAACAAACAATGAAAATGAGATAATAGAAAAAATTGATATTGGCGGTATATCTTTGATAAGGGCTGCTGCAAAAAATTTTAAAGATGTGCTTATTGTCCCTTCTTCTGATTTATATGATAAACTAATAAAATTGCTGCAAGAGAAAAAAGGAGTTACTGATATTAAAGACAGGAAATATTTTGCCTTGCAAGCATTTAATGTTTCGTCTCATTATGATACGGCAATTTTTAAGTATTTTAATCAGGGTAAAGAAAAAAAATTCAAAAAAAGTATTCTGTCTTCAACTATTTTAAGATATGGAGAAAATCCACATCAGGAAGGTGTTTTTTATGGAGACCTGCATAAAGTTTTTAAACAATTGCATGGGAAAGCTATATCCTATAATAATTTAGGTGATCTGGATGCAGCAATAAATTTAATAACTGAATTTTCAGAAACAACTTTTGCTATTTTAAAACATAATAATGCTTGTGGAATAGCAAGCAGGGAAAAATTAATTGCTGCATGGAAAGATGCTTTGGCAGGTGACCCTGTTTCTGCCTTTGGAGGTGTTTTAATAACAAACAAAATTATTGATGAAGAAACAGCAGAAGAAATAAACAAATTGTTCTTTGAAATAATTTTAGCACCTGAATATGAAAAAAATGCACTTGATTTGTTAAAATCTAAGAAAAATAGAATAATTTTGCAAAAAATATCTTATGAGTTTCCTAAAGAGCAATTTAAATCAATTTTAAACGGTGTAATTGAACAAAAAAAAGATTTGAAAACAGAAGGTGTTTCCGATATGCAAATAGTTACTAAAATGGCTCCGAATGAAATTGAAAAAGTTGATCTAATTTTTGCTAATATTGTAGTAAAACATAGTAAATCAAATACTATTGTTTTGGCAAAGAACAAACAATTAATTGCAAGTGGTGTTGGGCAGACATCAAGAGTAGATGCTTTAAAGCAGGCTATTACAAAAGCAAAAGTGTTCGGATTTGATTTAAAAGGTGCTGTAATGGCATCCGATGCTTTTTTCCCGTTTGCTGACTCTGTGGAAATAGCACATAAAGCAGGAATTAAAGCAGTTATACAACCAGGAGGTTCAATTAGAGATAAAGATTCAATAAAATATTGTGATGAAAACAATATGAGTATGGTTTTTACAAGTACCAGACATTTTAAACATTAAATATTCATTTTTTAAATATCTTCTATTATGGGTCTTTTTTCCTTTTTCACAAAAGAAATTGCAATTGACTTAGGTACTGCAAACACAATTATAATATACAATGATAAGGTTGTTGTTGATGAACCTTCAATTATTGCTATAGAAAGAAATACCGGGAAAATAATTGCAGTTGGGAAAAAAGCAATGATGATGCATGGAAAAACCCATGAAAACATAAAAACCATACGTCCTTTAAGGGATGGAGTAATAGCCGACTTTCAATCTGCTGAATATATGATAAGAGAAATGATAGGGATGATCAGCACAAAGAAAACTCTGTTTCCGCCGGCTTTAAAAATGGTTATATGTATCCCTTCAGGTATCACTGAAGTTGAGGAACGTGCTGTAAAAGATTCAGCAGAACAAGCTGGAGCCAAAGAAGTCAAGCTTATTCATGAACCTATGGCAGCAGCAATAGGGATTGGAATTGATGTTATGGAACCAACAGGAAATATGGTAATTGATATTGGTGGTGGAACATGCGAAATAGCTGTTATTGCTTTAGGCGGAATCGTTAATAATAAATCCATTCGTATTGCAGGTGATGATTTTAACAGTGATATTGAAGAATATATGCGAAAACAGCATAATATCAATATAGGAGAAAGAACCTCAGAAAGAATTAAAATAGAAGTTGGTGCTGCTTTAACAGAAATTGATAATCCACCCGATGATTATGC
>JAIOSH010000283.1 GCA_021107685.1 Bacteroidales bacterium
ACACCAATATCAGGGTTATAATAACCGAGAAAACCAAACTTTGCCCTTGTCATTAATACAAGATTACCTTGTATTTTTGTAAATATTGAGGTATTAAATTTCCATTTATGATATTCGATCCATTTATATTTTTCATAATCATCCAAAGTTGAGTAATCTTTTTCAGAAAATAATGAATATGGGGGTGTTGCTTCTAAAGATAAAGAAATATTAGAGCCGTAACGCGGATAAATAACAGCGTCGAGTGAAGGTCTTGAAAATACAATATTATAGCTAAAATTATTATAATAACCTGTTCCCGAACCAAATGAAAAAATCTTTTGATAATTTTTAAGGTCATATCTTTGTAGATTAATACCTTGATAAATTTGAAAAAAGTCATCGGGCCAGGTTAATCTCTTGCCTAAGCCAAATGATAAGCCATTAATTACAAAAGATTGCCTGTTAGGATCACTTCGATTTAAACCATTTGAATAAAGAGAATGATAATAGCTCACACTGAAAGCATTTGGTTTTTTGCCACCCAGCCAGGGTTCGGTAAAAGAAGCACTATAACTAATATAGCCTTTTCCATAAGACTGAACCCTTATGCTTAATTTCTGACCGTCGCCTGATGGAATGGGACGCCATGCACCTTTTTTAAAGAAATTTTTTGTTGAAAAATTATTAAAGGAAACCCCTAATGTTCCAATAATCCTGCCATATCCCCAACCACCCGATAGCTCAATCTGGTCGGCAGAAGTTTCTTCAACTTCGTATTCAATATCAACAGTTCCATCAACAGGATTTGGGTTTACAAGAGGATTAATTGATTCAGGATCAAAGTAGCGCAATTGGGCTAATTCTCTGGTTGATCTGATTATATCCGAACGTGAAAATAATTGACCGGGTTTGGTTCTTAATTCACGAATTATAACATGGTCATTTGTCTTAGTATTACCTTTAATAGTTACTTTATTTACGATTGCCTGTTTGCCCTCATGTATCCTGATCTCAAGATCAATAGAATCGTTCTCAACTAATACTTCAACCGGATTGGCTGAAAAAAATAAGTATCCGTCATTCATATATAATGAACTTACATCATCTTCGTTAAAATTAAAGTTTAGATTTGAATTAAGTACTTCCCAGTTATAAATATTACCTTTTTTTATTTTCAAAATAGCATTTAATTCATCCGATGTATATTTTGTATTTCCAACCCAGGTAATATTCCTGAAATAATATTTTCTGCCTTCTTCAATATTAATATTTATATTTATAGTACTATCTTCATTTCTGTATATTGAATCACTTATAATCTTTGCATCTCTGAAACCCAATTCATTATATTTTTTTATTAAATTAATTTTATCTTCATTATAATCTTCCTCAATAAACTTTGATGATTTGAAAATTCTTAATTTTAAATTTTCAGAAATATAATCTCTTGCTTCTTCTATCAAATTATTGTATTTAAGATGAAGAGTGTTTTTAACAATTATAATAATTAAAGAATCAATATCATAAAAAAGTTTAATTGTGCCTTTTTCTTTGGTTTCTTTAAATGTTGTTTTAATTTTTTCTGCTGTTAAATGTTTATTACCATAAATATTTATATGATAAATTTTTACTTTATCATTTTTTTCAACATTAATATTCAATATTACATTATTTGCTTTAGCTGTATCTTGTTTTTGAGTTATATTTACCTGAATGTCTAAATATCCTTTATCAGTATAATGTTTTTTAATGATATTAGTGGTTCTGATAAGCAAATTATCAGTAACAACATCTCCACTTGTTAATTTAATTTCTTCGCGAAGATTATCAATTTCTGCTTTTTTTAAACCGGAGAAAGAAAATTTTGACAAACGGGGGCGTTCCTGAAGATCTATATTAAGAAAAATAATATCACCCTGGATTTTGCTTGCAGTAACTTTAATATTTTCAAATAAACCCTGGTCCCAAAGATTATGAATTGCTTTTGAAATTCTTTCGCCCGGCACATGAATTTTATCACCAATAGAAAGGCCTGAAAGCATTATTAGCACATTATTATCTAAATATTTAATTCCTGAGATAGTAATTCCCCCAATTTCATATTCTTTAGGAGCAGAATAGTCAATTTCAGAGAGAACATCACCAACAGATATTTGTGCTCTTATTGAAAATGATATAATTGAAAAAACAATTAAAAAAAGAAAATATTTATAATTCATTTTTTACTACTTATTAATTTGTTCGCTTATCATTCCAAACCTTCTTTCGCGTCTTTGGTAATCAATTATAGCTTCATATAGATCTTCCTTTCTGAAATCGGGCCACAATTTATCAGTAAAATATAATTCAGAGTATGCAATCTGCCATAATAAAAAATTACTTATTCGATATTCGCCGCTAGTTCTGATTAATAATTCAGGATCAGGAATTGACGAAGTAGTTAAAAATGAACTAAACATATTTTGATCAATATCATCAATAGAAATATTATTTGATTTAACTTTTTCAGCTATAATTTTTGTTGTATTAACAATTTCCCAGCGAGAGCTGTAGCTAAGAGCTAAAACCATAGCCATTCTGTCGTGCCGGGATGTTTCATTGATAGCTTCCATTAATTCATTATAGCTGTTTTTAGGTAAACTTTTTAAATTTCCAATGGCTAATAAACGGATATTATTATCGTGTAAAGTTTTAATTTCTTTATTTATAGTTTGTACTAGTAGGTGCATTAATGCATTCACTTCATATTTTGGACGGTTCCAGTTTTCTGTGGAAAAAGCATATAAAGTTAAATATTTAATACCTAATTCAGCAGCGGCTTCAGCGGTTTCCCTTACAGCAGTAACACCATTTTTGTGACCGAATATTCTTATTTTACCTCTTTTTTTTGCCCACCTTCCATTACCATCCATTATGATTGCTATATGATTAGGTAAAGTTTTTATATCTATTTTGTCTTTCAATTCCATCTGATTATCTAAAGCATATATTGATTATATCCAAGGCTATGAGCAGTGTGGATTTTATTGCACTAATCTTTTAACCTACTCCGATGTTTATTTATATTCATATTTTCAATTTACTACTTCTGCCCGCATTACTTATGAGTCTTTGTTATCTTCTGGTCTTTTTCTTATGCCTTATCTTAGTTTCTTATTCTATTAGTTATAGAAATAATTTACTTAATTTTAATAATTACTTTCCTGAAAATCTACGCATTTATTTTGTTTTATAAGGTCAATTCTATAAGTAAGTGTTATGCCTACAAATGAATACCAATCTTGAGTCCTTGAGTTTCCACGCTGCATATATGGTTTATGATCCATATTTGGGTCAGAATATCTTAAAATTCCGTTAGGATCCTCTGTGTCACTATCAAGAAAATAAGTTGTACTAACATCATCAATATAATCGGTTAAAGTTTTTCGTAATCCCCATTCAGCAGTAAAACCAATTCTTCTTGACAAGCTATATTTAAAACCAATTCCGAAAGGGATACCAAATCCTGTTTGTGAATAAACTTCCCTACCATCAAAATTGCGATTTTGTCCTTCTGTTCCTAATGTCTTTAGATTCTTCATTCCAAGTTTTGGTTTAAAATAAAAAACCGAAGCCCCGCCAAAAATAAAAGGTGTCATATAGTTTCTCCTGCTACCTGTAAAATAGTCAAGAAAGTTAAGTTCAAATATTGCGGAAAATTCAATTATTTCAGTACTAAATCTAAGGTCTCGTTCTTCATAATATTTTGTTATTGCATCATCGCCTTTTACCGAACCGCGATAACCCCCGAATTTGAAAGACCAGCGAGAATCAAAATTATATTTTATAAATAAACCTAAAGCAAGCTGTGTTTGTACAAAATGATACATAGGGTTTAAATCACCAAGATAATATGAACCACCTGCAAAAATACCGGGTTCAAGGGTTTGTGATTGCGTTTCGGTTAAGAGAAATAAAGCAAATATTACAATAATTAATTTTTTCATAATAAAATAAGGGTGCAAAATTATAACTTTTTTCTAATTTCTTCTATCCGACCCCCACATTAATTTATCACGTATGGTTTTAAAAAAGTTTTCATCTTCCATTTGAAGTAAATTAATTCTAAATTCTTCTTTTTTTATAATAAGCTCAATAGAAGAATTAACAGTTTCGGAGCGTGAATCCAAGCTTACAAAAAAGTCCTTTTTTTCGCCAATGATGTTTATCTTAATAATACTATTGTCTGGTATAACGATAGGGCGAACAGTTAAATTGTGTGTTGCAATTGGGGATATTACAAAATTTTCAGAACCTGGCATAATTATCGGGCCTCCGGCACTAAGTGAATAAGCAGTTGACCCGGTTGGTGTTGCAATTATTAAGCCATCAGCCCAATAGGAATTCACAAATTCATCATTTACGGTAGCACTGATCGTGAGTAATGAAAAAGGATCTTTTTTATGAATAATACAATCATTTAAAGCATAATTTAATTCACCGAACAGATTATTTGAAGTTTCTAACTTTAGTAATGTCCTTTTATCTAATTTATATTTTTCCTTGCTGATTTCATCAATAGCAGGTATTATTTTATCTTTGGGAATACTGGATAAGAAACCTAATTTGCCTAAATTTATTCCTAAAACAGGAATTTCCGAATTTCTTACTAATGTTATTGTATCAAGCAGAGTACCATCACCACCAATTGAAAAAAGAAAATCTACTTTATGAATAATTTCTTTATGAGTATTAAAAATTAAATAATTTGAATTGAAATTAATTTTTTCCTTAATAATTTTATAAAACGGTTCATATATAAATATACTTGAATTAATACTTTCTAATTTAGTTATTAATTGCTGAAGGTATAAATGAATTTCATTTGTAAATGATTTGCCGAATAATGCTATTCTCATTTTTAAATTTGATTAATACAATAAAGATGAAAAAAATAATTTACAAGATTACAAAATAATAAGTTATTGATTTATAAATTTAACATTTATTAATAATTAAATTGAAGCCATAAAATGAATAAATAGTCCTTTTTCTCCCATTTTGTTAATAGAATATTCTAATCTTAATACAATATCATAATAAGTAACTAAATCAATTCCTGCACCATAACCTACAAGCAATTCATTTGAAAGGAGGTTGTTATATTTATAAGATTGGCTGTCACCAACATAAGCAATATCGGTAAATAAATTTAAATAAATTGCAAAATGTATGGTGTTGAATTTTTCAGTTGGTAGAAATTTAAATTTTATTATTTTGGTTGGTAATAATTCATATTTAAAGTTTGTTTTTAACAAAGCAAAATTAACTCCATCAATAACATAATATTCATAAGAACGGACAAAATCACGTCCATAACCTAATCCTTGCTGGATAAAATAAGGTTGTTTTTTTTGTGCCGAAATTTTTCCTGTTATCCCAGAAGCAAAATAAAATTTTTTATTAAGATGAAAATATTTCCTGTAAGAACTTTTTATAAAAAATAAATTTACCAAACCATCATCCAATATTCCCAATCCTTTTTTATTTACTTCAACATCAAAATAATGACCGGTTAAAGGATAATGTTTATAATCCCTGTAATCGCTTTTAAATTGATAATAAAGCGACAAATACTGATTAACATTTTTATTACCATAAGAATAATTTGGGTTGTGATCTAATAAAGAATCGGAAAAATGATAACCCGAATAATTTAATTTTATCCAATGAGTGTTATTAATATTTTTTCTTAAAAAAAATTCCAGATAAGAAAATATTTCTCTTTTAGGATAAGAATTTTCTTCTTTAAAATATTTAACTTCATTATCAACAGTCATATAAGATACTTCATGATTTTGAGCAAAACCACCTCCAAATCCCATACCTATAGTCTTTGCTTTATTAATATAGGGATTCTTATACGATAAACGATATTTCTCATCATAACCAAAACGTGTATATAATACTAAAGTCTCTTTTCTTCCCCTAAAATTATCTATTGTAAGAAATAAACCGTAATTTATCTTGCTATAATCTTTACTTTTCCACCATGAATTAAAATTTCTGTCTGCTATTTCAAAAATCGGAAATGGCCAAATATACCATCGTTCTATTACATTAATGTTTATATCAATCCTGTCAGGATTTTCAGCAATATCAGAAGTATCAATATAAACAAAATTAAATAAGGATGTGTTTATAAGATTATCCCTGCTGTTTTTCAGCAATAAACTTAATTTACTTCTATTAATAGTATCATTGACCTTAAATAATAATTCACGATGGATAATATAATCTTTGGTAAGTTTATTTCCTGTTATTTTAATGTTATTAATAATAAAATAATCATGGGTTTTACTTGTATCATTAAAGGTATATAAACTATCAGCATAAGATATATTAGAATTATTTTCAGGGTTCATTGAAAATAATTCGGGATAAATTAACAGAAAAGAAAAAATCAAAAGTAATCTCATTGATTCAGGGGTTGGTATTATTATATTATTGTATTAAATTTTATGTAATTACTCAGTGCCTAAAGTTTGGAATGCCTAAAATGCCTAAAGTTTTAACTTCTTACCAATTGAAGTAAAAATAGCAAGGATTTCATTCGCTTCTGCCAAAATTAATTGTATTTTATTAGAATCAACCCAGTTTAAATCAGTAATTATCTCTAACCAATAAACTGTTTCACTTGCTTCACTTTCGCATATTTTAATTTTATTTGTAAAATCTGCTTTACTTCCTGATCGGTTTGCTTCCCTATAGTTTGCTCCTATACTTGTTCCTGATTTTGCAACCTGATTTTTTATTACCTTACATTCAGGTGTATTAGGCAATGAAACTGATAACTTAATAATGCTAATTGCGAATTTTTTAGTCCTGCTTTCTAATTGCTTACTAAATTCCTTATTATCCATCTTAAATAACTTTAGGCACTTTAAACTTTTTATACTGAGCGAAGTCGAAGTATAGTTCACTTTAAGTACTAATTAGTGTTTGTCCATAATGTCCGATTTCTTCGTTATGCTTGTCTTTAAAACAGTCATTTACGAAAGTAAACTCCTTGATTTTAAAAACTTCGCAAGCCTCGAACTCGAACATTCTGAACTAAACACTGACTTTAAGGACAGACACTAATTAGTTACAATTTTACTATTACTGCTATTCAATTTATATATCTAAATATTTCATTAAAGATTCGTATCTTTCCTGCAAATCATCGAAATCATCACCTTCGGAATATGATGCTTTAATGATATAATTATACCTGTTAAAAGTCTGTAATATTGAATGAATATCAATTTTATTTATTTTTAATGTTAATTCCATTTTTGTTGAATCAGGATGGGAAGTTACATATAAGCTAAGGATTTTTGCATCATTCGATTCAATGATTTGGGCAATTTCAGTAAGGACATAATCATTATAATTAATTTCAAGTACTATGATACCTCCAGGATTTTGTACGGCTATAATTTTTGAAAAATAATCAACAAGATTATTCAGGGTAATCACTCCCAAATAATGATTTTTATCATTTAGTACAGGTACAAGTGTTAATTTTAAGGAGGCAATTAATTTAATTACTTCAAAAATATGTTGATATTCCGTAACAAAAGGATGTGTTAAAGAAAGCAGGTGATTTCCCAATGGGGCTTTAGTATTATTTAAATTATTGATATCAGCTTCTGAAATCAGTCCTAAAAAATCAATATTATTGACAATAGGCAAATGCGAGA
>JAIOSH010000182.1 GCA_021107685.1 Bacteroidales bacterium
GCGCGACCGCTATGACATCAAACGGATTGAGACAGACGCAAACAGCGCGCTCCTCATCCTGGGCGTTCTGCTCCTAAAAAATGAACGATGACAAACTAAAAATAAACCCGCCTTTATATACGATAGGCCAGAAGATTTCATATTGGCGTTGTGAATCCAGAATGCCGGTAATTGCACTTTTAGCCCCTAATATTGATGATGCTGAAGGTCAAGTTTGTATATTATCAGATATTGATGATATCCCTCAGAAAGTCCTATCTTTTATTCAAA
Source organism: Bacteroidales bacterium (assembly GCA_021107685.1). Classification (GTDB taxonomy): domain Bacteria; phylum Bacteroidota; class Bacteroidia; order Bacteroidales; family SMBSF39; genus SMBSF39. Next base: position 271 of record JAIOSH010000182.1, read on the forward strand.
GTAAAGTTCCGATATTCAAATTAAAGAATTCAAAAATGGCTGAAAAAAATATTTTGCAAATACTTGCCCCAAATGCGGAGTGTTGTATGGAGATTTTTTTCTGCATTCTGAACCAGGCGCTCCGTTTTTTTCATCAGATGGGAAAGAGGCAAAAGCTCTCTATATGAAAGAGATACCATTATCGAAATCCATTGAAATCAGGGCAGGTTTGAACTTAGGGCTTGGTGAAATAATTCTATCAAACGCAAAAAAAGTATAGCAAAACAAATCACTTGAGCTAACGGAAGACACTGGTTCGTTCTCGTAAAGTAATTAATCAGAGCGAAAGGCTTTACTGACGTAGCTCAGTTTATACATTATATGGTTTATATGTATCCTATTCAAATTTGATGGTATTCTGGGTTTAACAACACCATTGTTTTTGAACAGGATGCGTTTATATTATTAATATGAAAGGATAAGAAAGTGAAATATTATCTCTACGTTTCTTACACTAAAGTAGATATGCTATTCAATCAAATATCAAGTGAATTCTCTAATATTTTAAGGCAAATATTGATCGAATTAAGAATTGATTTAAAGTTACTCACTCTAAAAATTAATTCTCAAGATAAGGAAAATCGCATTTTAAGACTTAAAGCAATTGTCAGATTCTTAGAAAAGCAGAATAAAGTTGGAAGTGTTGATGACCCAAACGAGTATATTCAAGATGTTATTCCTATGACTTGGAAAATACACCCAACGCATCCAAATGCTGTATGCTTCTATGGCAAAACAGAAAAATCAATCATTGGTTTAGGTGGCTCATTAAAGCATGTTATCGATCAAAAAAAAATAGAAACTGATAGTAGCGGTATGTCATGGAATATTACCTTTCAAAAAAAACTATGGGATGAACTGAATTTCAATGAGCCAATTAGTTCATTTTTTAAAAATGAAGAGGTTGGCAGTAGTTCTTTTGATGCAATCTATTTTGCAAGATATGAAGAAGAAACGCCAAACTTAGAACATAAACTTGAGTTTTTTGCAAAAAGGTTAGCATATAGAAGACAAAATTCAAAAGAAAAAGCAATTATAATGGCTTCGCCACTTTATGTTGCTTTAGCAGATTAATAGATACCGAGGCTACCAACGCAAGGCGGGACAGCCTGTTAATTCAGTTGCTTAGCGATTCCTTGGATTTTGCTTGATTGTGGAATTGCCATAGAGCCAAAATGGCGGAAAGTGTCCCGCTTTAAGTTGGTAGCCGATACCGATGCAGGGAGTTTTCAATGAAAAAGGAAGACAAGAAAAATATGTGGGAAGACATTATAACTAAAACAGATATTGCTGATGAGTATATAGTTCAAAATAATAAACAAAGCTATTCTAAAAAGATAAAAAATATAAATTTCAAAAACTGTATATTCATTAATGCCTTTTTGTCGCAAACAAAATGGAAAAATGTAAAATTCTATCATTGCGATTTTCATGGGTGTGATTTGGGTAGGTCGGTTTTTATTCAATGTGAATTTGTAACCTGTTGTTTTTTTGAATGTTATTTTAATGAGTCGGAATTCACTAAAAATATCAATTTTGAGAATTGTAAAGTAATTAGATGTTGTTTGGAAAATTCTAAATTCATTATAAAAAAAGCTTCTGATATATATATTGATAAATGTTGTTGCACAAAGGATCTTCATATCAACGTTGACGATCAAAATATTAACACATTACCCATTTATAATGATTTTGAAGAGTTTTATGTTACAGACATGTATAAAGGAGGCCAAGCAAACCTATATATTGTTAAACCCAAATATCCTACTCCTAGTTATTCATTAAACAAAACCTATGCAATTCGTTTAATACGAAATATTGATAAAATGTCTTTAAGTTCTCTTGAATCTGAGCGTAAAATTCTCCAAAAGATAAAAAGTCCATATGTTGCACAATTAATTGAAATGAAAAGAATTGAAAATTATAATAGATTCTATATTGTAATGGAATACGCTTTAGGTAGTACGTTAAGAGTACTTTTGAAAAGAGGTTACGATTTTAATAATAATCAAAAAAGAAGAATTTTTATACAATCATTAAAAGCTCTTAGAGATTTAAGCTATTTCAATATTATACATCGTGATATAAATCCAAACAACATTATAATTCAACAATTAGAGGAGGAAGATAGAATTATTTTGAAATTAATAGATTTCGGTTTTTCAAAAATATTGGAAGCACCTAAAACCAATGTTACTCAACTGTTTTTTACTCCTCCAGGCTATTTACCGCCAGAAGTTTTTTTTGAAGAAAGTAACTACTCTATTTTTAGTGATCAGTATTCGCTTGCGATTACATTATATGAAATGTGGACAGGTAAACATCCTTTTATATCTGAAAATGAACCATGCACACTTGATAACTATAAGAAAAAAATTAAGATTGCAGATATTGATTTTAATAACATTGAAGAATCTTATGCCAATGTATTAAAAAAATGTTTGAGTATTGACCCTGAAAAAAGATATAAAAATATAAATGAAGCTTTAAAAGAATTACTATAAATAGGAGGTTATGATGGCTATTTCTTTTGAGGAAAAACAAAAAACAATGACTGAAGTAAAATATCAGGTTGCACTAGAACTCTGGGATAAATTCATTAAAAAAAACGAAAATCCTAGAATTTGGATAGATGCGGGCTCAAGTGCCGAAAAAGTAGCTGAAGTTATAGGAGAAAAATATGAACCTGATAAAGGTCAAGCTCCTACCATTGCAACAAATAATCTTGGTGCTTGGTCTAAACTTCAAGATCAAGATATATATGATATTTATATTGTAGGTGGTAGATATAATAAAACATTAAATGCAATAATTGAGCTTCAATCATTTCAAAGCGCTTTAGCACAATGGAATCCAAATATTATTATTATTGCTGTGAGCGGTATTAACAAAGACGGCCTATACTGTTCAAATGTTCAAGACGAATCACCAGTCAAAAATGAATTAGTAAAAAAATATGTAGAGCAACGAATTATAATTGCTGACCATACTAAGATAGGAAATACTGATTTTGGCAGATTTCTAGGCCTAAAAGAAGTAAATGAAAATTGTGACCATGTTTTTTTAGTAACAAATAAATATGATATCAAAAGTCTCCCTTATGATCAGAGAGGAAAATATACAGATACAATGGAAGCTTTTAAAGAAATATGTGGTAATAAAAGCGTTATAGAAGTTAAGATATCAAGTGTTGATATGATTGAGTGCGAAGGCCAGAATGTATGTAGTAGAGAAAAAAACGGAAAAAAAGATTAAATACAGACCTCGTTATGCATAAATCCAAAAATAGCACAATAGTAAATAATATCAATAAGATATGTAGGCAAAATTGGACACTCACTGTCTTAAATTACTATTTCAAATTACTACTAAGACAAAATGTTATGATTTGTTAATTATTTTGAATATCAAAAGGTTATGATCATCTTCAGTTTTTGACATCCTGTTATAAGTAGTAATAAATTCTTGACATTTCCTCCGAATAGGGTGAGGGGTGTCCAAAAATTAGCCTCAAAAAAGGCTCAATTTAACGAGGTCTGAAATAGGCTAAATCTGAATTTATTCTAACCTTCATTTTGAGAAATATCTATAATTGCTGACAACTATGAGATGGAGTAATCATGCGTAATATTAACCCCGTTGAAACAGATATATGGAAGGAACTACAGTTACACTACAATAAAATGAAAAATGTACGTATTAAAGATCTTTTTTCTGAAGATAAAGATAGATTTGAAAAGTATTCTATTTCTTTTAATGAACTATTTGTAGATTATTCAAAAAATATTGTTGATGACAATACATTTAACTTGCTTTTCAAATTAGCAAAAAAATCTAAATTAAAAGAAGCGATAAATTGTATGTTTTCGGGGGAAAAAATAAATGAAACCGAAAAGAGACCTGTTCTACATACTGCGCTTAGAAATTTCTCTGGAAAGCCTCTTCTCGTTGATAATAAAGATATTATGATTGATATTAAAGATGTTTTAAAAAAGATGGAGTTTTTTTCAAATAAAATCAGGAATGGTGAATGGAAAGGGTGTACAGGAAAATCTATAACAGATATTATTAATATTGGCATAGGTGGTTCTGATCTTGGTCCATTAATGGTTACAGAGGCATTGAAATTTTACAGTGGTGAAAAATTAAGAGTTCACTTTGTTTCGAATGTTGATGCAACTGATATCATTGAAACGCTTAAAAAAGTTTTACCTGAAACAACCTTATTTATTATTTCATCAAAGTCTTTCACAACTATTGAAACGTTAACCAATGCTAAGACTGCGAAAAACTGGTTTTTAAATAAAGTAAAAAATAAGAGTTTTGTTTCAAAGCACTTTGTTGCAGTATCAATAAATAAAAAAGAAGTAAAAAAATTTGGGATTGATATTGATAATATGTTCGAATTTTGGGATTTTGTGTGCGGTCGTTTTTCATTATGGTCTGCAATTGGCTTATCAATTGCCTGCTATATTGGTTTTAAAAATTTTCGTGAATTATTAAAAGGTGCTTTTGAGATGGATGAGCATTTTAAATATGAACCTTTTGAAAAGAATATTCCTGTCATTTTAGCTTTAATTGGGATTTGGTATAATAATTTTTTTAGTAATGAAACAGAAGCTATATTCCCTTATGACCAATACTTATATAAATTTCCTGCGTATCTTCAACAAGGAAATATGGAAAGCAATGGGAAATATGTCGATAGATTAAATAATGAAATTAATTATCAAACTAGTCCGATTATATGGGGCGAACCAGGGACTAATGGACAGCATTCTTTTTTTCAACTTCTTCATCAGGGCACCAAATTTATCCCGGCTGATTTTTTAGCTCCTATAATTCCATTAAATGATGAAGGTGATCATCATAAAATTCTACTTTCAAATTTTATTGCTCAAACTGAAGCTCTGATGAATGGGATATCTGAGGATGATGTTTTACAAGAATTAAAAAAAAGAAAGGCAAGTAAAAAAGAGATAGAGAGAATTCTTCCCTATAACGTTCTTAAAGGTAATAGGCCATCAAATTCGATACTTTACAAAAAGCTTACCCCCAGGGTATTAGGAAGTTTAATCGCTGTGTATGAACATAAAATATTTGTTCAAGGAGTAATCTGGAATATTTTTAGTTTTGACCAATGGGGCGTTGAATTTGGAAAAAATGTAGCAAAAAAAGTTTTTAAAGCTTTGTCAGACAATTATCAAACAAATGATTTTGACCCTTCAACAAATGGTCTTATTGGCTATTATAAAAAAATAAGGGAAAAGTAAAACCATATAACTTAAATGTTGCCCGAAATTTTATTAATTTTACTTAAAACCTTATGGATTAAGGGTTCAAACAGAAAAAATCATGTAAGAACCTCAAGTTACTGGAGTTATATAATTAGTATATTTTAAGGCCTTGTAATTAAAGGGTATTTCAAAACATCAAATATTGAAAATCTGTAGCATTTTCAATATTATACACATTGTATAAATCCTTATATAATAAGGGGTCGATAGTTTTTTTTTTAACAAAACCTCTATCTTCAGGTTCTAACAACCTATTTTTCTTATA
>JAIOSH010000343.1 GCA_021107685.1 Bacteroidales bacterium
GCCCCCTCATACTATCAAGAATAGAACGAGGTTGTTCGTAAATTTCTTTAAGCATAAAATGATCAAATCCTTCTTTTTCTAAAGCATTTAAGTTTAGTTCTAATTTTTGTATGTAAGGCGTTTTAACTTCATTTTTAATAGTCTTGATTTTAAGCTTTTCTCCTCTTTTTATATATGTAATTTCTTCATCATTAAGATATACCACATCCTTAGTGTATTCAGCTATTGGGGTTGCATCAGAAGCTAAATAAAAATCATCTTCACCGATACCAACAACTAAAGGACTGCCCTTTCGTGCTCCTATCAGCATATCCGGTTCATTCTTTGAAATGACAACTATAGCATAAGCTCCAACTACCTGGTTAAGAGCAATTCTAACAGCTTCATTTAGTTCAACTTTCTCGTTATTTTTAATATCTTCAATCAGGTGAATTAATACTTCAGTGTCTGTATCGCTTGTAAATACATATCCTCGTTTTATAAGTTCTCCTTTTAACGAAGCATAATTTTCAATTATACCGTTATGAATGATTGCCAAATTTTTCGATTGGGAAAAATGAGGATGAGCATTAATGTTATTCGGTTCCCCATGTGTTGCCCACCTGGTATGAGCAATACCTATTGTTCCTGAAGTGTTTTTATCTTTAACAAATTCTTCAAGTTGTGATACTTTTCCTTTACTTTTATATAAATTTAAATTTTTGTTCAATATTGCTATACCTGCACTGTCATAACCTCTGTATTCCAATCTGTATAATCCTTTAATAAGTATAGGATATGCCTGTTTAGTACCAATATATGCGACTATACCACACATAATAATTAATTTATTAATTTATAAATAGAATCGGGCAAAGATAAGAGATATGTTTGAAAATTTTTAAGATGTTGTGTGAATTTTTTTTTAATCAATTTTAGTATAGATTATTTTCAGTTTCATACTAATATTTGAATTTGTACCATAAAGAACAAGGCTATTAGCTTTAACAGAACTTCCTGAAATTGATAAATTTAATCCATAATCGGGGTTTCCTTTTAGTAAATCCTGTACATATCTCGAAATTCTAAATAGATATTCTTTTTTTGAGGAATTATATGAACCACCGAAATAATCACCACCTTCAAACTGGTCAATTAAAAATTCATATTTACCTTCTTCATTAATTTTAAGCAATACCAAATCTGATGGTGGATCATATTCATTTTCGGTTTCTATGACAGGTATTATAAGTTTTGCATCATTAATAACAATATCACCTGTACTTACTAAATCAAGAATTTCAGGAAATTTAATTTTTGCTTTTACCCCTCCCATTGCCTGAAGGTAAATTTTATCTTTTCCTAAAGTAGTATCTTCATTTATAACCTGATTCTTAAATTCTATTGTCGCATCTTCATAATTATAATGTTCATAATTATTAAATCTAGCACTGTTTTCATTTATAACTAATTGATATTCTGCTGAATCATTATAATATATCACTACTTCTGAAAGGGATGATATTAAATTGAAATATAATACAGCTCCCTCACCAGTTGTATTGACAGGCTCTGCTGTTATATATATTCCTTTAATAAATTCAATAAAATTTTCATTATTAGAAAGTTCGTCTTCGGATGCATTTAAGATTTTATTACCAAATTCTGGATCAAGATTTATTCTTAAATGAGGAGCATATTTTACAGTGTCAACCATTACGCTGTCAGACGGTGTGGGTGTAAAATTATAACTTGCTATTTCTATACCATTATTAGGAATACTTTGATTTGAATAATAGGTGCTATCTATATATAAACTTTCAATAATTTCATATACTTTAATGGTTTGAGGCGTTGTTGTATCGCCATAATATCCGTAATATGCCAGCGTTAGAACAATTGAATCAAGAATAGGATCTTCTTCAAAATCAGGAGAGTTTACTGATAATCTTAATTGAGTATAAATGCTTGCAGTATTTTTCCCAAATACAGGGTCAAAATAACTTCCAAGCAAATTTAATGAAATTTCATCTGTCCTGACTGAATCCTCACGTTTAGAATAAGAAATGATTTGAACTGTAGTATCAAACTCAACGTCGAGTTGTTGATGTTCTAATAAATTCAAACCAATTTCATCAGGATCTTTTATACAAGAAATGACAATAAAGCAAAATAAAATAAAGTAAATTATGAGATTAGGATTATGTTTTTTCATTTTAAGTTGTTGAATAATGTATCTCATAAATCTTTTCATCCAAATTATAATATTAATTGTTAATTTTTATATTTGCTATAAAACACCCAATAATATTATTTTATTGTGTTAAATAGAAATGCTAAAATAATTTATTCTGAAACAATAGATTCATTGACTAAAATTTCATCATAAAATTCATTATAAGCATTAATATAATTATCCTTTGATTGATATTCGAGTATGGGTTTAGAAGATTTATTTAAATAATCCAGTATTTGGGGATTGATGTCTTCGTCTCCAAAGATTACAGCATCAGAAAAATCAATAGCAGCTTTAATAATATTAACGTAATTTGGGTCTTTGTAATGTACAAGGTCTTTATTTGTTATGCCTTCAAATTTGATTTTTTTTGCAAAATCCTTATTAAGGGTTGTGTCAAAACCATCATTATAAAGAGAATATATAATTTTAGTGTCATTGAAAAGAGGATTATCTTTGAATGCTTTTTTAATATATATCGGAACTAAGCTTGTCATCCAGCCGTGGCAATGAACAATATCGGGAGGCCAACCTAATTTTTTTACAGTTTCCAAAACTCCTCTGGAAAAGAAAATAGCTCTTTCATCATTATCATTGAAAAAAACATCATTTTTATCTAAAAAAATTGCTTTTCTTTTGAAATAGTCCTCATTATCAATAAAATATATTTGCATGCGTGCTTGCTGTATAGAAGCAACTTTGATAATAAGAGGATGGTCGTTATTATCAATAATCAGGTTCATACCTGAAAGACGAATAACTTCATGCAATTGATTTCTTCTTTCATTGATATTTCCAAAACGTGGCATGAAAGTCCTGATTTCTTTTCGTCTTTCTTGAGTTCCTTGGGGCAAATGACGACAAATATTACCCATATGACTTTCTTTAAGATAGGGCGTAATCTCTTGTGCGACAAATAAAATCTTAGCTTTTTTCATAATTACATAAGTTTATTATTTAATAATTTGCAAAGGTAATAAAAATTTAGTAAATATTTAACTTTTTGGCTAAATAATATTTTGAGATGCTGGGGAAATATTTTGGTCGGACAATTCCTTTACTTGTAATAGCAAGAAGGAGCTTATATTTTATTTCTAAACTCTTTTTGAATATAGTAATATAGCATTTGCAATATCAAACCACGAAGTGGTTAAAAAGGTAATAATCATATCAGAAACCCCAACGGGTGGGGTGAATTAAATCGGTAAAATAATTTTATTAAATACCCACCATTTATTTTAAATATATTTTTTTTCTTTTTGCTAATAGGGAAGCACACAAGTTTTCTTTGTTCCATTGTTGAATATTTTTTACAGTACAACTGTCTATTGCCTCATTTATCCATTCAGCTGTTAAATTTGCTGTAAAAGCTGGTATTATTAGGACTAAATCTGTTATTCCACACATTGGATTTTTGCTTAATTCATTCTTGTATTTTCCAAATGTCGATTCAATTACATCAGAACAGCAGAGCAATTTCTCTTTATATTTAGTAATATACTTTGTGTTTTCTTTCAAATATTCAATCATTAGTTTTTTGAATTGTAGCAGCTTACCTTTTTTGCATTCCTTTAAACAGGCAATACATTTCTTCATTGTTTTCTTGGATAATCCTTCATTCTTTAATATTACTGATATTTCTTGCACTTTTGATATTAATAGGTTCATTTCAAGAATAAAGGTCTCTATTTCTTTAACCCATTTTAATTGCATTCGTTCTTCACTTGATATTTTGTTTGTATCATAAGCGGTTAATGCTTTTGTTGCCCAATTGCTTAAAATATCAATATTTAGAAATCGAGATTTAGATCGTTGATTTGGCGGTATTAAATGAGCATATTTACTACAACATAACTTGAATCGCATTTGCCCCGCATTGTAAGTGAAAGCTTTAAAATCTTCATCCTTACGGTAAATTCTGTCAAGAAAAATAGCAGATGCATGAGTGATATCATATATCCAATCAATCCCTGCATCTCGCAATCCTGATTTTAGCGCACTACCTCCATCGGTTACCGCATAAATCACAGTACCAA
>JAIOSH010000082.1 GCA_021107685.1 Bacteroidales bacterium
ATGAAACTTCTACATCAAACTGTAAAACACATGTCGAACCCGGTATTATTACCGGATTTGCAAATCTCCAGTAAAGCTGTGGGTCTTGTGACATAGCAGATATTGCAAATAGCATTAATACTGCAAAAAGAAATTTTATTTTTTTCATGTTAATTGTATTTGAATTATTAATTCAAAAGTATGGAACAAATGTATATATAAATTTGAAAAAAGGCAAAAAAAAAAATTCCAAACTATTGTTCAAAATCACAAACTTTTTTTCCCTGACCGTTAACTGATTTTTTTCAACCGTAAACTGATTTTCCTTTGACATATAATAATTTATTATGTATATTGCAAATCTTTTTAACTATAAAATTATCAAATTATGAAAAGAACATTTTTACCATTTCTGTTTATTTTATATATTTTTTTAAATGAAACAGTCATATCACAAACTATATGGGAGCGAAAGAATCCGCTTCCTCCATTAATTGATTTAAACGATGTTTTTTTTATAAATAATCAGCTTGGATGGGCAGTAGGAAAAGGTGGTTTAATCGTTAAATCTACTGATGGAGGAGTAAGCTGGGAGCAACAATACACTTATAGTACCGCAGGTAGCTTTTCTTGTGTTTTCTTTACAGATGAGAATAATGGTTGGATTACAGGTGATTGTTTTAATTTTTATAAAACTACAAACAGTGGTGAGGACTGGAATAAAGTAATTGTAGATAACTTCTATTATTATTACAGTGCAATTTTTTTTATTGACGAAAATACAGGATGGATAGGAAGTTCTAATGGTGCAATCTTTAAAACAACTGATGGTGGACAGGTATGGGATTTTCAAAATTCTAATGCTACATATACTATTACAAAATTATTTTTTATTGATGAAAATACAGGCTGGGCAATAACAAATAATTCTGAGTTGTTAAAAACAACAAACGGAGGGGAGGAGTGGACGAAAGTGGAATTTATACCGAAATATACAAATAGCTTCAATGATATTTACTTTTTAAATGAACTAAATGGTTGGATAGGCGTGAATGATGGAGTTATTTTAAGAACAAATGATGGTGGGGAAAACTGGGATAACCTTCAGTTAAACACGTCTTTTAATATTATTAAAGTATCATTTGTTGACAATGAACATGGCAAAGTAATAACTCTTTATGAATGTTTTATTACAACTGATAGTGGAGTTTCATGGACATTGGTTCAATTCCCTGATCCTGGAAATGTTAATGCTGCCTGTTTTATTAATGGAGATTTTGGGTGTGCAGTAGGTGACAATGGTAAAGTATATTATACAAATGACAGTGCTTATATTTGGGAAGCACAATATCCTGGTATGACCAAATCTTTGAATAGTATATGTGTGGCTGCTGAAAATAAATTATTTGCCGTTGGTGATAATGGTACTATTATTTATAGTGATGATGAAGGTGAAAACTGGACAGAGCAGAATTCAAATACCACTTATGACCTGAATGATGTATGTTTTACTGATGAAAATACAGGATATATTGTGGGTGATTGTTTTAATAACCTCTTATACACAAACAATGGCGGAGAAGAATGGATTTTAAGAAAATTGAATCATTATCATGTAAAGACAGCTATTGCATTTATAAATAATAATACAGGTTGGATTGTCGGTGATTTCGGTGTAATTCTTAAAACCACTGACGCCGGAGAGACCTGGATTCAACAAACATCAGGAACTACACAAAATATTTATGATGTTTTTTTTATCAGCCCACAGAAAGGTTGGGCTATTGGTGAATCCGGATTAATTATAAAAACTTCTGATGGTGGAGAAAATTGGTCAGTTCAAAATATTCCTGAAGCAGGAGATATGAAATCAATTTTTTTTATTGATCAGGATAAAGCTTGGATTGCAGGACATAAATCTATTTTACATACTGTAGATGGGGGAGGTGAGTGGATTATTCAGTTATCTTACACTCATAGATTATACTCAATATGTTTTACTGACTCATTAAACGGTTGGGCATGTGGCAAAAACGGACTTGCTTTACATACTATTAATGGAGGTTTAAACTGGGTTTATCATAATACAGGCACAAAGATTGACCTTAATAGAGTTATTTTTATCAACAATCAAAAAGGATTCATGACAGGAAAAGATGGAACTATATTGTTTACAAATAATGGCACTTACCTTGCCCCCGGAATAGTTCAGCAATTAGGCAATACATATATTTGTGAAGGTACAGTAGCTTCTATAGAACTAAATGTTATTGGGGATTCCTTACAGTATCAATGGTATAAAAATAATGAAATACTAATGGATGCCATTGAAAATCCACTTATATTTGATACTGTTACAACTTCTGATGGTGGCTTCTATCAATGTCATGTTTATAATGAAGGAGGTATGGTAATGAGTGATATAATTTTAGTAACTGTTATGTCACCACCTGAAATTACTGCCAATCCATCGGATATAACAGCTAACATTAACACCTATGTTGTTTTTAATTTAGCTGTAATAGGAACATTACCCTTGTCTTATCAATGGCAGAAGAACGAAGTTGATATTTACGGGGCTAATTTTATCATTTATCCGATTGATTCTGTTCAACTGAGCGATACCGGTTATTACAGGTGCCGCGTCTATAATGATTGTGATACGGTATATACTGATGCTGCCAAATTAACGGTGATTGATAATGCAGGAATAAATGATATTA
>JAIOSH010000395.1 GCA_021107685.1 Bacteroidales bacterium
AATGTTAGAAATATAGTTTCGAAAATAAACTGTGAAAATATTTTACTCTGCACAGCACCCAATACTTTTCTGATACCTACTTCTTTTGACCGTTTTATAGCCTGGGCTGTAGCAAGGTTGATAAAATTAATGCTGGCGATTATCATTATCAGAATGCCAATAAAAGAATAAATTAAAATATTACTTCTGTTTATAGTATAAGTATTTGAAACATTTTGAAAGCGCTCATCAAAATGAATATCACTGAGTGATTGAAGAATATATCTTTTTTCCCATGGAGTTTTATCCGGTTTATATTTTATATAAGTCTGGTTGACTTTGTCCTGGAAATCATCTCGTGAATATCCATCAGGAAGTGCAACATAAGTTCCAAAACCCGACATGGTTGTTCCCCAGTTATCATAATTAAATAAGCCGATATATTCTTGAAATAAAAAGTCATAAGAAATTATCATACTAAAAGGATGACTTGAATGTTTCGGCGGATTTTCCACTATACCTGCAACCTTTAAAGGGTATTTGCCTTCTAATTTGATAATTTTATCTAATGGATTTTTTTCTCCAAAATACTTTTCAGCAAGCTCACGTGTAAGTAAAACAGAATTTTTATTTTCAATAATATCCCTGTAATTGCCTGAAACAATTTCAATATCAAATATTTTAAAAAATACCGAATCGACAAAAAGGATATTTTGTTCAAAGTAAACATCATCATTTACTTTTACATGCTGACTATCCTCGTTTCGCATCAGGGTAATATCAAAATCAGGATAGTCCAGCCTAAGAGTTTTTGCTAAGGAGGCAGTTGTACAACCTTTGTAATCCACTCCGGTTGAATGTTCGGTTACACTGTTTATCCTGTAAATATTTTTATATTGTTTATGATATTTATCAAATCCAAGCTCATATTGAACATATAAAAATATCAGTATGGCACTTGCAAGTCCGACAGAAAGTCCTACTACATTAATAAATGCAGATAGCCTATTACGGATAATGTATCTTAAGGTTATTTTCAAATAATTTTTAAACATAAATATTTTATTTCATTTTTTTAAAAAATTATAGAATCATATTTATTCGTACTTCAAAGCATCCACAGGATTGGTGCCGGCTGCTTTTATAGCTTGAAATAATATCGTAATTATTGCGATTAATAATGAAACCACCAAAGTTATTATGTAAACCCAATAACTAACATTGATGTGATAGGCGAAAAGCTGAAGCCATTTATTGTATTAAAACCCCCTTTCAAAATTGCAACCGGCTGAAATCCCGAAATATAAAATGCGGGGAAACTTCCGGCAATTAATCCTGTAATAAGTGTGATAAAAACCAATCCGGAAAGAATGTTAATATTTGATTGATCATATAAATTCAAATTAGTATAAACAAGTGAATTAAAGACAGGTCGAATAATTTCTATTATCATCAATGCAATTATAAGGGAAATAAAACTCAAAAGAAATGACTCACCGAGAAACTGTGTAATAATTTTCCCTTTTGTAGCACCTACAACTTTTCTTAAACTTACTTCTTTAGCTCTTTTAATTGACCGGGCAGTAGAAAGATTGATAAAATTTATACAAGCAATTAATAATATAAAAACCGCAATACCCGATAATATGTATATTTGGTCGAGATTTCCTGCAGTCGGCAGATCGTCAGACACATCGGAATAAAGATGTATTTTTTCCAAAGGTTCAAAAATAAGCGACAGAACAGAACCGAATTGACGATATTTATAATTAATATGCTTTTCCATAAATGGAGGTAGTCTGTCGTACAGTCGTTGTAAAGAGGCATTTTGATTTAATTTTATGTAAGTATAATAGCTATGTCCCCCATCCCAACCTAAAAATGTATTCTGCATTTTATAAAGCGTAGCAAACGATATAAGGACATTGAACTTTATTTGAGAATTTTCTGGTGGATTTTCAACAATGCCGGTGATCAATAAATTTTCTTGGTTATTAAACTTAACTATTTTCCCTATCGGGTTATTATTCCCAAATAATTTTTTTGCAGTTTTTTCGGTTAAGACAATAGTAAACGGCTCTATTAATGCAGTTTTGGGATTACCTTTGATTAACCTGAACGAAAACACATCAAATACTGACGAATCGGAATAAATTATGTTTTTAGCCTTGTAGTTTTTTTGATTGTATGAAAAGAAACCGGATCGGGGATTTGAAAATCTAACCATATTTTCCACTTCAGGCATTTCCTCTAATAAAGAAGGTCCTATTCCTGCAGTAGCAATAGCAGATATTGAGGTTCCTTCATTTACATTATCAGCCTTTAATTCCACAATATAAATCCGGTCTTTGAATTTATGGAAATTATCATAAGTAAGTTCATTATAAACATAAAGGAACATCATAATGCTCAATGCCATCCCTACAGCAAGCCCGAAGATATTTATGAGTGAAAATGTTTTATTTCTCAACAAATTCCTGAAGGCAATTTTTAAATAATTCCTAAGCATTTTATCATTATTAATATTTTATGAAAAATTAAATTCTTATTCGTTCTAAATTAGACTGTTAGACTATTAGATTGTTAGACTGTTAGATTATTAGACTATTAGATATCAGCAGACTGCAACACTTTAACACATCAACACTTTAACACATTATCTTATATTCTCCGAAACAATCTGCCCATCAAACAATCTGACAATTCTGTTACTATATTCCGCATCTCTTTGCGAGTGAGTTACGATTACAAGTGTTATTCCATTCTGATTTAATTCGGTTAAAATATTCATCACTTCTTCACCGTGAGCAGAGTCAAGATTACCTGTCGACTCATCAGCAAGAATTAATGATGGTTTTGCTATCACAGCCCTTGCAACTGCCACCCTCTGCTGCTGACCACCTGAAAGCTGCAAAGGGAAATGTTTTTTGCGATGCATCATTTGCATCTGTTCAAGTATCTTTTCCACTCTTTCTTTTCTTTTTTTATTTCAAATGTAACTTTATTCAGGGCAGTTGTTTCAACTTCATCAGTACGGAAGATTTTGGTAAGATTTTGCGTTTTTATCATTTTATATTTAATTTCAATAATTAATGCAATATATATGCCAATAAGCATATCTTGTTGTTTTTATGTGAGTTACGGACATACCATAGAATTATTAAAAAATAAAGTGTTTCAGAGTGATACATTTTATTGTTTCAGAGTGATACATTTTTTTTATTAATTTTACATTTTATTTTTTTAATAAACTTTTACAAAGTAATAGTATAAATTGAACATGGAAAAAAACAATGGACAAATTTTAGTTATTGATGATGACAAAGACATTCTATTAACTACTAAAATAATTCTAAAAAAACATTTTAAAAGAATTAAACTTGAGAATGACCCGTCAAGTATCATGAAATACCTTGATGATGACATTTTTGATGTTATTTTGCTTGATATGAATTTTGCTGCAGGTGCTACGAGTGGGAAAGAAGGCTTGCTTTGGTTAAAAAAAATATTATCGAAAAATTCCGATGCAATTGTAGTGATGATGACGGCTTATGGTGATATTGACCTTGCTGTTAAAGCTATGAAAGAAGGAGCTATTGATTTTATTGTTAAGCCATGGGATAATAAAAAATTAGTTGCAACAGTTGTATCGGCATTCAAGTTCAGTCAGTCAAAGAAAATGATTGAGCATTTAAAAGTAAAGCAAAGAACCCTGAGCAAAGATATTGACCAACCTTTTACTGAAATGATAGGGGTTTCGGATGCAATGAAAAATGTATTTTTAACTATTGAAAAAGTAGCCAAAACTGATGCAAATATTTTGATATTAGGCGAAAACGGAACAGGAAAAGAATTAGTAGCCCGCGCCTTGCATAGAAAATCAAACCGGGCAAACCAGATATTTATAAATATTGACCTTGGTGCTATTTCTGAATCTCTTTTTGAATCGGAATTGTTCGGTCATGTCAAAGGAGCTTTTACTGATGCAAAAGAAAGCAGGGCAGGCAGATTTGAAATTGCTTCCGGTGGAACTCTGTTTCTTGATGAAATTGGTAATCTTACTTTACCTCTTCAATCAAAACTGTTATCTGTTATCCAAAACAGAGAAGTAATTAGAATAGGTTCAAATAAAAATATTCCTATTGATATCAGGCTGATTTGCGCCACAAATATCCCTGCAACAGAATTGAAAAATGAAATAAATTTCAGACAGGACCTGTTATACAGGATAAATACCGTAGAAATTGAAATTCCTCCTTTAAGAGAAAGAATAAAAGATATACCTTATTTATCCGAACATTTCCTTAAAATATTCGCAAAAAAATATCATAAAGAAAACAAAAAGATATCAAAAGATGCTATAAAGAAGTTATCAAAATATCATTGGACTGGAAATATCCGTGAATTACAACATGTTGTAGAAAGAGCCGTAATTATGAGCGAAACACCGGTTTTAAAACCAACAGATTTCTTGCTCAGGGATATTGATATTAAAGGAATGACAAACAGTAATCTCAATCTTGAGAAAATTGAGCTAAAAGCTATTAAAAAAGCATTATTAAAAAACAAAGGTAATTTGAGTAAAACTGCAAAAGAATTGGGTTTGGGGCGTACTACACTTTACCGTAAAATGAATAAATATGGTTTATAAAAATTTTAGGATAAAAATAATTATAAGAGTAATACTGATAGGCTTTTCAATATTTTTGCTTGTTTTTGCACTTTACCAGGATAAATGGTATTTTACGAGTGCTTCATTATTTCTAATAGTGCTGACACTATTATTGGAATTAATATTTTTTGTTGAAAAATACAACAGGGACTTTAACAGTCTCTTATTTTCAATAAAACATCACGATTTTACAAAATCATTTATTACTTCTTCCAAAAAGAAAATAACAGATGAACAAAAAAATGCCTTTAATATTATTATCAATGAATTTCAGAATATCAGGATTGAAAAAGAATCTCATTACGAATATCTTAAAACATTAGTGGAACATATAAAAACAGGTATAATTTGTTTTGATGAAAATGGTGATGTTAATCTGGTAAATACTGCTGCAAAAAATATCCTTAATTTGAATTTATTAAAAAATATGGAATCTGTTAAACAGGCAGATGTCGAGCTTTTTAATGTTTTAAATGAAATAAAGTCGGGTGAAAAAAAAGTTGTAAAAATAAAAGCCGGACAAGAGATTATTCAATTAATTATTTTGTGTACTGAATTTAAACTAAAAAATAAACTCTTTAAGCTGGCATCATTCCAGAATATTAAAAATGAGCTTGATGAACAGGAATTAGAAGCATGGCAAAAATTAATACGAATATTAAATCATGAAATTATGAATACGGTAACTCCAATATCATCTCTTAGTTCAGAAATTAATGAGATGCTTGACGGTTATGATGAAGGAAAAAGAAATCTTAGTGAAATAGATGAAGATGATATGGATGATATTTATCAAAGTTTAAAAACTATTGAGAGAAGAAGTAAAGGTTTATTGAAATTCGTAAAAACTTATAAAAATATTTCCAGGCTTCCAAAACCTGATTTTGCTGATTTGAAAGTTGAAGATATTTTTAGAAATATAAAAATCCTTATGGAGCCTGAATTAAAAAAGAATAAAATTCAGATTATTGCTTATATTGATAAAAAAGATATGTTTATCAGGGCTGACAGAGAAATGATAGAACAGGTGTTGATAAATCTGATTTTAAATGCTAAAGATGCTATGAAAGATCAAGATAAACCATTGATAGAATTAAAAGCAATAAAAACTAAAGAAAATAAGGTTTATATCCAGGTAACTGATAATGGAACAGGCATTGAAACAGGAAATATTGATAATATTTTCGTGCCTTTTTTCACAACAAAGAAAAACGGTTCGGGAATAGGTTTAAGTTTATCAAAACAAATTATAAGACTATGTAATGGATCAATTTCCGTTCAATCAGAACCCGGTAAAGGGTCGGTTTTTTCTTTATCTTTTCAGAAAATATACTAATGTAAAAAAAGTGTAATAATCAGTCAATCAATCCCGAAGGTTCGCATTAGCGTTAACTTTATGAAGAATAGAACACGGATAACGCTGATTATGCGGATTTACACAGACATTTAAATCCGCGAAAATCAATTAAATCCGTGTTATCAGCGTTCTATTTCATTTTGATATTTTAAAATTATATAATTTTC
>JAIOSH010000218.1 GCA_021107685.1 Bacteroidales bacterium
AGACTTACTTGTATTAAATCCGGATCCGCACCCGCCTCATCTATGAAAAATTTTTCAACATTATTACTATAAGCTTTAATCTTCAAATAAATTCCATCATATATTTCACCAAAATCAATACGTTCATCGGTTGGAATTTTCCCTCTCCATTTTAATTGATCTGATACCTTATAATAGTTTACTTTTGTTTGTGTTTACATTTCGCCCGATATTGTGTTTAACCTTGCACCTAACATTTTTTCTTTAAGCGCAATCCCTTCGGTTTTTTTTGTATTTGCAGTGTGAGGATTTATATAGTTTTTTTCCTTTTCAATATTTATAAAGGAATAAACAATCTCACCATTTTTAGTAATGAATACAGTACCACCAAAGAAGTCGGTATAAAATTTTACGTTATTATCAATCTGTCCCCGGTTTGCAATAAAAGGTATAGGCAGACATTCTGAAGTACGGTTTTGGGTAATCCGATTGCTTTCGCCATCAATGAAATAATCGGAATATAAATTTTCAATAGAACCGATATTTTGAGTACCCCAGCCGTATTGTGCATATGATATGCAGATAAAACCAAATGCTAAAAAGAATATTAACAATGAATAAATAAATTTTTTCATGATGATTCTCCTCCATTTAATTTAATTGCGTTTATAAATATTATTCAAATTATTTTAATCTAATTCATTTTGAATATTTTTAAATGCTAAAAAATAATAATTTTCACAAATATAAGCATAAATATTCGTAATTTGATTAAAATTTTGTTAAATTAATCATTTATGTTAAATTTTGTTAAATAATAGTATTATTCTTGCATAATTAATTTCATATTATTTTTTTTGCAAAAAATTTAAACTATGGATATAATAGTAAAAAATTTAACAAAAAGATATGGTGCTCAACGAGCTGTTGATAATATCTCATTTAGAGTTAAAACAGGTGAAGTATTAGGATTTCTTGGACCTAACGGTGCAGGAAAAACTACAACTATGAAAGCAATAACAACTTTTTTAACACCTAACGAAGGAAATATTACTGTTGGCAATTTTTCAATTTATGAAAATCCTGAAGAAGTAAAGAGACATATTGGATATTTACCTGAAAACAATCCTCTTTACCATGATATGCCTGTTATTGATTACCTGGTATTTGTTGCTGAATTACAAAGCATAGAAAAAACCAAGATCAAGGACAGGATATTGGAAATGATAAATTTGTGTGGATTAGAAGGCGAAAAGCATAAAAAGATAGGGGAACTTTCAAAAGGTTATCAACAACGTGTAGGATTAGCACAGGCATTAATACATAATCCTGATGTGTTGATTTTTGATGAACCCACAGCAGGGCTTGACCCTAATCAAATTGTCGAAATTCGTGAATTAATCAAAAGAATTGGCAAGGAAAAAACAGTAATTTTAAGTTCTCATATCCTGGCTGAGGTTGAAGCAACATGTGATAGGATTCTAATTATCAATAAAGGAAAAATTGTTGCTGACGGAACTTCAGAAGAATTAAGAAAACATTCACAGGGAAAAGAAATTTTAAAAATTAAAATTGAAGAAGGAGAGAAGAATATTATTTATAAGGCTCTTCAGGAATTGGAAACAACAGGTATTGTAGATTTTATTCAAGATGAGGAAAATTCATTTGAAATACAAACCAAACCCGAGCTTTCATCACGTAAAGCAATTTTTAAACTTTGTGTTGACAAGGGATGGATATTAACGGAAATGACACCAATTGAAACTAAGCTTGAAGATATATTCAGGGAATTAACATTAAATTAAGAATAATATTATGAAACAAATATGGATAATAACCAGGCGTGAATTACAATCATTTTTTGATTCATTAATGGCATATATAATGCTAATAGCTTTTTTAGGTTTTAGCGGATTTTTTACTTGGCTTTTCGGTGCTGATATTTTCTTTGTAAAACAAGCTAGCCTGCAATCTTTCTTTGGTATTGCATACTGGACATTGTTTTTTTTTATTCCTGCACTGACAATGCGTTTGCTTGCCGAAGAAAACAGGTCGGGAACAATAGAACTTTTACTTACAAAACCCATAAATGACTGGCAGGTTGTATTAGGTAAATTTTTATCTACTTTTTTATTGATAATTATTGCCTTAGTTTTAACATTACCTTATTATATTACAGTTGCAAATCTCGGTCCTATTGACCATGGTGCAGTTTGGTCGGGTTATTTAGGACTGATGTTTATGAGTGCTGCTTATATTAGCATTGGAATATTTACAAGTAGTGTTTCAAATAACCAGATTATAAGCTATTTATTAGCATTGTTCATTGGTATTTTTTTCCAGATAATTTTTTCAATGTTATCAAGCAATATTAGCGGTTTATTTGCCGAAATTCTTAATTATTTAAGTGTATCTACTCATTTTGAGTCAATTTCAAGAGGAGTGATTGATTCAAAAGATATAATATATTTTCTTTCATTGATATTTTTTGGATTAATACTTGCTGAAGCCGGTCTGGCAAAAAGAAGATTGTAATTATTAAAATTTGAAAAATTTTATAATATTAATAAAATGAAAAATAAAAAATCAATAAGTACTCAAATATTGTTAGTAATTGCTGTTTTAGTTGTGATAAACGTTTTATCTGATAAATTTTTTATTCGGTTTGATTTCACAGCAGACAAGAGATATACT
This sequence comes from Bacteroidales bacterium, assembly GCA_021107685.1. Taxonomy (GTDB): domain Bacteria; phylum Bacteroidota; class Bacteroidia; order Bacteroidales; family SMBSF39; genus SMBSF39. Next base: position 2,674 of record JAIOSH010000218.1, read on the forward strand.
TTAAACAAAGCCACAAAAGATATATTACGAGCATTAGATGAGCCAATAACAATTACTGCATATTTTACAGAAGACTTACCTCCTGATGTTGCAGTTACTAGAAGAGATTTTAAAGACCTTTTAATAGAATATGCAAGTGTATCAAAAGGAAAAGTTGTATATGAATTTGTTAATCCCAATAAAGACAGACAAGAAGAACAAAAGGCGTTGCAATCGGGCATTCAACCTGTAATAGTAAGTTCAAGAGAAAAAGATGAGGCTGTTCAGAAAAAAGTTTTTATGGGAGCAAAGATACAAATGGGTGAACAATCTGATATAATTCCTTTTATGCAACCGGGAGCTGCAATGGAATATGCTTTATCTTCCAGTATTAAAAAACTTTCAGTAATTGATAAACCTTTAATCGGATTATTACAGGGACAAGGAGAACCTTCTATAAGAGCTTTTCAACAGGTTATGGGTTCTTTATCAATATTATATAAAGTAGAACCGGTCGATCTATCCAATTCTACAGTTGATATCAATAAATACATTACAATTGCAATAGTATCACCAACAGATTCATTCCCTCCAAGCCAATTACAACAATTAGATAATTATCTCGCTAATGGTGGGAATTTATTTATAGCTTACAATAGAGTAGATGGCGATTTATCAACTGTTACTGGAAAATCAATTGAAACAGGTTTGGAAAATTGGTTAAGCAACAAAGGTTTGATAATTGAAAATAATTTTATAGTTGATGCTAATAGTGGAAGTGTTGGTGTACGCCAGCAACAGGGTATGTTTAATTTCACAACTAATATCAAATTTCCTTATCTGCCTGTTATCACAACATTTGAAGACCATCCTGTAACTAAAGGCTTGGAACAGGTTCTGCTTCCTTTTGCCAGTTCAATTACTTTTACCGGAGATACATCAATAAATTTTTTGCCATTAGCGAGAACATCTAAAAAATCAGGCACTCAATCATCACCTGTTTATTTTGATGTCAATAAAAAATGGTCCGATAAAGATTTTCCATTATCAAACTTAACTGTTGCTGCTTTGCTTAGCGGAAAATTAGTCGGAAATAAAGAATCAAAAATTATTGTTATTTCTGATGGTAATTTCCCTGTTAATGGTGAAGGGAGACAGTCGCAACAATTGCAGCCTGATAATGTTAATCTTATGGTAAATTCAATTGACTGGCTTTCTGATGATACAGGTTTAATTGATCTCAGAACAAAAGGAGTAACTTCAAGACCTTTAGACCAGGTTGAACAAGGTACCAAAGCCATGTTAAAATGGTTTAATTTTTTATTGCCTATTCTACTGATAATAATTTATGGATTCATCAGAATGCAGCGAAGACGAAGTCTTAGAGTGAAAAGAATGGAAGAAGGATATATTTAGTATTGACTATTGACTATTGATTATTTGGCTTAATAATTTATTAACTCAGATAAATTGTAAAAACAAATTAAAAATTAATTTAATAATATAGAATTATGTTATCAAAAATATTAAATACTAAAACATTAATAATATTATTAGCAATATTAGTGATTATATATATAATAAGTAATCTTTCCGATTCGGGTGAAAGAACCTTTAAAAGTGAGTTAGTTACTATTGACACGGCAGATATAACATCAATTATTATCCAACCTAAAATTGGAGGAGGTGATGAAATTAAGCTTACACGAACCGGTTATGATTGGAAATTAGAGTCAGGCGATAAAATTTATGATCCGGATAAAAATGCTGCTAATAATATCCTTTCTGAACTTATAAAAATTAAACCGGAACGTGTTGCTGCTACAGACGATTCTAAATGGAAACAATACGAGGTTACTGATTCTACAGGTACCAGAGTTTTGCTTAAAAAGAAAAATAAAGTAGTTGCTGATTTATATGTTGGAAAATTTTCGTATGCTCAGGCAAAAAATGCTCAACCAAATCAACGTCAACAAGGTAAAATGACTACTTATGTACGTTTGGCTGATGAAAAGGAAGTTTATGCCGTTGAAGGTTTTCTGAAAATGACTATACAGAGTGATGTAAATGCATACAGGAACAATACATTAATAAATATCAATAAAAATGATTTAACTAAATTAGAATTTACTTATCCCGACAAATCATTTACTTTAATGAAATTAGATAATAAATGGGTAATTAACGGAGTGCTTGCCGATTCTGCTAAGACAGCTAAATATTTCAATTCTTTAGCAAGAGTTATAAGTTCCAATTTTATTGATGATGTAAATCCTACAAGTTCTTTACCCGAATATTCATTGGAAATTGAGGGAAATAATTTTGCACCCATAGAAATAAAAGCTTTTCCTGCTGATACAACAAATAAATATATTATTACCTCATCAATTAATCAGGGAGCAAAATTTAGCGGAGCTAAATCAAATTTGTTTGAAAAAATATTTACTCAACAAAATACTTTTTTTTCTGAAAATTAATTTTCATGTAATCCACATTCCTTATATTCAGGTTGTTCCCACCACCATCTGCCCGACCGTATATCATCTCCTTGCTTGATTGCTCTTGTGCAAGGCTGGCAGCCAATACTCGGGAAGCCTTTATCGTGTAATATATTATATGGAATATTTTTTTGTTTAATATAATCCCATACCATATTATCTGTCCAATCAATTAAAGGATTAACTTTTATAATTTGATTTTGTTTATCCCATTCAATCAGCTTGCAATCTGTTCTTGTAACTGATTGTTCCTTTCTCAACCCGCAAATCCATGCATCCAATCCTTTAAAAGCTCTTTGTAATGGTTCAATTTTCCTGGTATGACAGCAGAGCTTGCGATTTTCAATACTTTCATAAAAAAGATTTATTCCTTTATGATTAACCATATTTTCAACATTTTTAGCATTAGGAAAAAATATCTCAATATTTATTTTATACCTGCTATTAGTTTTTTGGATAAGATCATAAGTTTCAGGGAATAATCTTCCTGTATCTAATGTAAATATCCTTACAGTACTATTAATAGAAGCTATCATTTCGGTAAGCACCTGGTCTTCTGCTCCAAGACTGGAAGAAAAAGCAATTTTTTCTTTATATTTATTTAAAAAAAATAAGATAACTTCTTCGGGAGATGCGTTTTGTAACTGCTTGTTCAATTCATTGACGATTTTTTCTTTCATTTTACTGATATATTGAATTAATAATTAAAGTGTTAATTTATCATTAGAAAAAATAGCACTATGCTTTAGCATGGTGATTGTGAATGTAACATATTAATATCTCTTTTTTTTAAAGCCCGTTAAAAACGCGCTAATTTGTTTGTTCATTTCTTTATCACACCAAGCTGAAGCTTGGTGCTGATTTTTATATTTTTCATATTTTTTTTTTTTGGTCGTAAAACGGACTAAATTATTATACTATTATTTTATAAAATTTTGTTTTTGCATAGTTTTTCTGAATTTGTTTGTAGCTTTGCTAAGTTAGGTTATAAAGGAATAACCTCTAATTCCAAACTATCTGTATTTAATATCATAAAACCGTTTTCTCGTGTTCCATTTGCAACATAAGGGCTTGAAATCCACTGAAGTTGTTTCTCTATCTGATATTCCCTAAAAGGATGATATACTGCTTTATCTTCAGTGCCTAAAACAAAGCCTTCAATATGTGTATGTCCTGATATGCCTATCAAACATTCGTTATTTTGCATAAATTTAAGATGTTCCTTTCGATTTATAAATTTATCAGGAAACCATTTCAAACAACCTGTTAAGTCAGGATATAAAAAGTGCGAAAATAAAAATTTTATACCATCAAATTCGGCAATCTCGTATTCGGGCAAAGAATTTAAATATGCTTTATCATTTTTATTAATTAAAGATGAAAATTCACTATCTTCATATAACCATAATTTATTATCAGCCAGTTTTTCCCTTTCTTCAAAATCAAGGTCATACCAGTTTTTAGGGTAATTAAAGTATGCTTTATGTTCAGGTAATTTTTTTATTGCATACAAATCGTGATTTCCTATGAGCACAATTTTACAATTAGATCTGACAATTTCAATACATTCTCTTGCATTTCTTGTCTCAAAAAAATTATAATGCGGATAACTAAAACCAATGATATCTCCGAGACATATAATTTGGTCACAGTTC
>JAIOSH010000246.1 GCA_021107685.1 Bacteroidales bacterium
ATTGCAGTTCGTTCGTAGAGCATACTTGAAATTCTACCTTGTAAAGTTCTTACGCTCCACCTTTCGTGCTTACACATTTGAATATAAAATTCTCGTTTTAGATTGTCTTCTAAAGGCAATAAATTTCGGATATGAGTCCAACTCAATTGTGCACTCAGTGAGTGCATAATTTGAAATTCAGGATACAATTCATTGAACATCATAAAATTGCGTAAATTTCTTTTGCTAAAACCATTGCCATAGCGTTGATTTAGTTCCTTACTTAAATTTGAAAGTACTTGCTTACCATAGTCAGCTCTTTTATTTTGCAAAATATTTTCATTTATCTGTTTGCCTATATTCCAATATAAAAGAGTAAGTTCCGAATTTATGCTTACAGCAACCCTATTCCGTGTGTTATCAATCAAGGAAATGATTGATTGAAATAATTGATTATTATTCACGATATCTGTCATTTTACAAATCCGTTTATGTTTGTAAATACTAATTATTAATTTTCTTTATAGAAAAAATCGACATCAATTTTGAAAAATTTTTTGCTTTTTTCGTTTTCCGTAATAAAAACACGAATTTTTGAATTAAGATACTACATAGCGAAATTTTAATTTATCCTCCAATATTACTAAATTTATTATAATTATTAATAGTCCCGGATTCAGGTTTAGATTCAATAGCTCGTTTATAGGCTTCTTCAATACCTAAATCCTTTATATCAAATTCAAGATTATTGAAAAGGCAGGGTTTTATTTTTCCATCAGCAGTAAGTCGTAAACGGTTACATATTTTACAATCCCCGCCATCGCCTCCTTCAACTTTTGAGAAATTACCTTTTTCTAAATTCATTTCATGAATAAAACGGACTTGTAAATTATTTTTTTTGCAAAATTCTGCAACTTGTTGTGCATCTTCTTCAATTGATGAGTGCTTTACAACACAATTAATTTTAATTGGCAACAATTCCGCTTTATTTGCAGCTTCAATTCCTTTAAAGACATTTGTAATATCTCCACATCTTGTTATCTTTTTATATATTTCAGGTTTAAGTGTATCAAGACTAATATTAATTCTTTGTAACCCTGCATCAGCAAGTGGTTGAGCAAATTTTTCCAAAAAGGTGCCATTAGTTGTCATAGCAAAATCTTTTATCCCCCTGATTTTGGAAAGCATATAAACAAGTTCAGTAATTTCCTTACGAACCAAAGGTTCACCGCCTGTCAGCCGTACTTTATCAATACCAAGGCTTATACCTGTTTTTACAACTTGTGAAATTTCCTCAAATGAAAGTATCTCTTCATGTCTAAGTAATTTTACACCTTTGTCGGGCATACAATATACACACCTCAAGTTGCACCTGTCAGTAACAGAAATCCTTAAATAATTTATTTTTCTGTTAAATCTGTCTAACATTAACAATTTCTCCTTTTTTTAAAGTTGTTTCACCAATAGGAATGGATATTAAGCCATCGGCAGATGTAAAAGCATTAATATGAGCAGAACCGTGATAATCCAAAGGAATAATCCGACCTTGCTCATTAATATAAACAGGTAGCCAGGATTTTCGTGTTGATCTTTTCCTGTTATATTCTATTCCCATTGGTAATTTTATATTTAAAGGCTTATAATTATGCCCCATCATTTTATAAATCAGAGGTTTTACCAATAATTCGAATTGAACAAAAGAAGAAACAGGGTTTCCCGGCAAACCGAATATAAATTGATTTTCTCTGACACCAAATACAGTTGGTCTGCCAGGTTGTGTCGCAATACTATCAAAAAGTATTTTAATATTAAGTTTTTTCATAATCTCCGGCACATAATCATAATCACCCATTGATACACCGCCGGTTAATAAAATTATATCGTTATTATCAGATAAAGCTTTGGAAATCATTTTAAATATTGACTCCTTGGAATCTTTTGCTATACCGACATAATTAGGAATTGCACTTATTTTTTCAACATTAGATAGCAATAAGTAGGCATTGCTGTTTCTAATCTGAGAAATTGTAGGTTTTTCTTTTGGTTCAACTAATTCATCACCTGTTGGAATTATTGCAACTTTAATTTTTTTTGAAACAAGAGGTCTGGCACATCCTACCGAAGCGAGAACAGCTATATGCTGTGGTTTAATTACTGTTCCTTTTTTCAAAACAATAACACCGCTTTTAAAATCTTCTCCTTTATAACAGATGTTTACCTTAACTTTATCTTTAAGATATTTTATTTTTTTATTATCAATAATTTCTGTGTCTTCTATCATAATTGCCGAATCAGCACCTTTTGGCATCATTGCTCCTGTCATAATTTTTGAACATTGATTTTTTAAAATAGTTTTTTCAGGTGCTTTTCCGGCTGAAATTATTTCAATAATTTCAAGTTCATTATTTAAATCTTCTTTGCGGCAAGCATAACCATCCACAGCAGATTTGTCAAAAGGAGGCATATCCATATCTGATAAAATATCTTGTGCTAATACTCTGTTTAGAGAATTTATAATATCAATATGTTCCGAACCTGAAAAAAAGGCTGAATCCATAACAATATTATATGCTTTTTCAAATAAAATCATAATTTTCAAATAATTTTCTTAATAAGCCTTAGTTTGTGTGTGTATTTTTTTAGCTCATTATTGTAAATACCTTGATGATCAATAGAATCAATACGAACTCTGCCTGATGAATGGATAATTTTTTTTTCGCTTAATAAAATACCGACATGTATAATATTCCCTTCTTCATCATCAAAAAAAACCAAATCCCCCTGTTCTGCTTCATCAATAAAGCTGACATCTTCCCCTTGTTCTGCCTGCTGTGAAGCATTTCTCAATAATTTTATTCCGCATATTTTAAAAGACATTTGTGTAAAACCCGAACAATCTATTCCAAAAGGCGATCTGCCTCCCCACAAATACGGAGCATTCAAATACATTAAAGCATTCTCAACGAGTTCTATTGATATTGTTTTAAGTTCGTCAGTTGTAACCTGACCCTCGTAAGTATATTTATAATTCTCAATTAAAAATGACTGATTTTCAAGTCCGGGTAATGAACTTCCCAAAACTACAGGTATCATTTTGTTCAGGCTTGTATTAGTTAAAATCTGAACCAAATCAAGTGTAATATTCGGATTGATATTATTAATAGAACTAAATGTATCTTCCGAAATCGGAAGAAATTGCTTTTCATCAATCCAACCTTCATAATTATCATAAACCAGCCGTATTTTTATCCAGTTTTTAATTTTTTCAGATAAAACAACTAATTCTCCAAATAAAATTTGTGTAAGCATTTCGGATTTATCCGTAGGTTCGCTTCTAACAGGCACGATACTTAAATTGCAGATACCAAATTCCATAATTTAATTTTTTGTAAATTTTACCAAAATTACTAAAAAATTCAAAACAATAATTCATTTAAATAAACGTATAATAAAAGATTATTTATCTTTGACAATAAATATTATGTGAAATGATTATTACCAATTATCCCCAAAAAATAATAAAAACAGGAATTTTTTTAATATTTATTCTTTTAATCCTTTTCTCCTGCCGAAAAGATGATGAAATTGATACAAACCCCTCATTAAAATTAGAGTTTTCAACCGATTCAATTATTTTTGATACGGTATTTTCAACTGTTGGTTCAACCACAAAACATTTAATGGTTTATAACACAAACAAAAACAAAATAAATATTTCATCAATTCAGCTTGCCGGAGGTAGCAATTCACCATATCGAATTAATATTGACGGTAGTCCTGCGGTAACATTAAATAATATTGAAATTGCAGGTAATGACAGCCTGTATGTTTTTATTAAAGTTACAGTTGATCCTACAAATCAAAATTCACCACTTGTAATAAAAGATTCCATAATTTTTGAAACCAATAGTAATATTCAGGACATTGATCTTATTGCCTGGGGTCAGGATGCCTATTATTTTATAGCTGATACTTATGTTCAAGGACTTCCGCCTTATATAATTGTTGCCCATGAAAATTCGGATACAACCTGGGATAGTCAAAAACCATATCTTATTTACGGATATGCTGTTGTTGATTCAACTGCTATTCTGAGAATTGATGCAGGCGCCAACATTCATTTCCATAATAATTCAGGTTTGTGGGTCTATAAAGGTGGTTCTATAAAAGTTAACGGAACATTGGATTTTCCTGTTACATTTCAGGGCGACAGGCTGGAACAGTATTATAAAGATATACCCGGGCAATGGGACAGGATATGGTTAAATGAAGGTAGTATTGATAATGAATTTAATTATGCTGTCATTAAAAATGGATATATCGGTATCCAGGCTGAAACTATGGTAAATGATATGGGTAATCAGCTTATTTTGAAAAATACAATTATCAAGAATATGTCGCGATGGGGTATTTTTACAAAATTTTATAAAATTACTGCAATTAATAATGTTATTGCCAATTGTGCCGAAAACACCCTTTTTCTTTCTACAGGAGGAAATTATGATTTTCGGCAATGCACTTTTGCCAATTACTGGAATAATTCAGTCAGACAAGACCCTTCTTTTATTATTAGTAATTATATTATTTTGATTGACAATAATGGAAATGCAATAACTTACTTAGGCGATCTTTCAAAAGCTTATTTCGGAAATTGTATTATATACGGAAATTTGGATGAAGAGATTTTATTAGCCGAGGAACAAGGCGTTGCATTTAATTACCGCTTTGATCATAGTCTGATGAAAACACAGATAAATATTTCCGACCCGACTTATTATTTAGAATGTAAAAAAAATCTGGATCCTAAATTTATTGATTATAGCATAAATAATTACGAATTAGATAC
>JAIOSH010000566.1 GCA_021107685.1 Bacteroidales bacterium
ATTCTGTTTCATATTGCTGTTCCTGACCAATTGTCTCATTATTTTGACATATTAGAATTATGATTAGTAGTGCTAATACCTTTCCTGTCATAATTAAATATTTCTATAATATTTATAGCCACTGCTCATGATAAATGTGCTACAAGCTGTGTATAAAAACAATTGTTTATATAACCCCAAATTAACGTGCTAAAAACAATTGCGCATATTTCTTACTGTATCTCTCATTCATTTTTCTGCCGTATAACAGCAAATATACAATATATTATGCGGAGGTCAAATAAAAGAAATCTCAAATACCTTTTTAAGTCAATTATTGCTCCGGTAAAAAATAGGTCTTTCAGAAAAAATTCAAGCGCACCACTCCGAGAATAAACACTTTTTTCCGGCAGACAAGGAAAAAGCCAGCAATCCCATACTCACGCTACACACGAGGCGAGATTACAGGGTTGATTATTACTGAATAGAAAAAAAACATCAATACAATGGAAATCTTACATTTTTGTCACCTATTTGTATCTCATTATCTGTAAAATAATCATATGTTATTGTTTATCAGTGCCTTTAAATATATTGTTACTTTCTGTATTGGCAAATGAAAAAGGCATAAACACAAATGCCACCTGTGCCACCTGCCAAACAGAAATTTAGGAAATGAATGAACACCGATACCTATTAAAGTAAAAAGTGAACTTCGGAAAGCTCTCTGCCTATTTGCTGAACACCCTGTAAAATACGTTTGGTTTGAGAGGCAGAAGGCTTTTTAATACCCTTAATGTATTGAGCCAACAAACTTTGGTTCATGCCGATACGTTCGGAAAGAGCCTTTGCATTGATAACTTTATAAAAATCAAAGAAACTTTCAAGGTCGTATTCAAATTTGATTTCATTAATAGTATAAGTAAAGCCCTTATCCTCAAAAGCAAGGTTGAGGGCTTCCAATACATTGGTTTTAAGTGCTTCAAAAGCTTCCGCTTCGGTTGCAATAAAATTATCTTTTATCAAAGCATTTGCACTATATCCTGTATCCTCTTTAGTTACCTCTATTTTAATATTTGGCTTTTTCATATTTTATAATAACATGGCTGCCCTTTTGCCTCACTTCAAACCAACCGTCCCTTTTTAATATCCTGAAAAGTTCATTGTATTTCACAAACACAAAGGTAATATATTTATTACCTATAACAAATAAAAAAATCAATTTATCCGGTTTGTTCACACTTTAGTAACAAACCAAAGACAATTAATCGATTAAAATTACCCTTAACACTTTTGGGGAGATAATTATATACGTTTACAACACTTTTATGGAGATAAAATCATGAAACGTTATAGGGTTTGGTGAATTTCATTGAATAATTGTCGATCTTCGATTGGACAATGGGTTGCAAATTATATATTGAATCGTAATTTTCAATAATCTATTATTGCTTTTTTATCAATATTTCACTTTTATATTAGTGATTTTTCATATCTTTGTTTGAAAAATAGTTTTCTTATGGACAGACTTAAACAAATATCATCTGAACATCTCAGAAGAACTCCCATGAAATTTTATCGCTTTCTTATGGATGAAATTAATTGGGACGACAGGCTGATAGGTATTTCCGGTGCACGAGGAAGTGGAAAAACCACATTGCTGTTACAATATATGAAAAGTAAAATATCCAAAACTTCTGATGCTTTGTATGTTAGCCTTGACGATATCTATTTTTCGGAAAACAAACTGATTTATTTTGCAGAGAACTTTTATAAACAAGGTGGGGAATTCCTTTTTCTTGACGAAGTACATAAATACCCCAATTGGTCGCAGGAATTAAAAAATATTTATGATTCTCTTCCTGATCTGAACATTGTTTTCACCAGCTCTTCTGCCCTCGATATATACCGCGGATCGCATGACCTGAGTCGCAGGGCATTAGTATATTCTCTTCCCGGATTATCTTTCAGGGAATTTATAGAGCTAAAATATAAAATAAAGTTTCCTGTCCTTAAACTGAACCACATATTGGAAAATACCGGGAATAAATACTGGGATATCCTGGAAAAAATTCGCCCGCTGAAACTTTTCTCCGAATACCTCAGACATGGTTATTATCCGTTTTTCATTGAATCAACGGTAAATTACACCCAACGATTGATGAATATACTAAATCTTGTGATCGAAAGTGACCTGCCTGCCATATATCACATCGACTTCTATTCCATTATTAAACTAAAAAAAATGATTTCGGTCCTGTCACGTTTGGTGCCTTATAAACCAAATATCCAGAAACTGGCAGAACAGTCCGGGACAACGCGAGACTCGCTTTTGAAGTTCCTTTTTTACCTGGAAAAGGCAGGCATTGTCAAATGGCTCACCAAAGATACGCATGGTATTAACTATCTGAACAAACCTGATAAACTATATCTCGATAATACCAACCTTATGTTTTCCCTTGCAATCGAAACACCGGAGAAAGGTAACATCCGTGAAACTTTCTTTTTAAATCAACTGAAGGTTAAGCATCATGTTAGTTACCCTGAATCAGGCGACTTTCTGGTGGATAATAAATATCTATTTGAAGTGGGCGGCATGAGCAAAACCACCAAACAAATTGCAGGTAAAAAAAATGCCTTCATAGTGGCTGATGATATCGAATACCGGAATAAGAATAAAATCCCGCTGTGGCTTGTTGGATTTTTATATTAAGAGTATCTCAGAATAATTGCATGCCAATTTCCTGCTCATATTCTGAAAAGGTCTCTGCTGTACTTATCCATAACTCCTCATTTTCCGAAATCTCTGCAATTTTCAATAACACGAATGCCATATTCAAACGTTCCAGATCGTTTTGCAGAACGATAATGATCTGTTTTTATATGGATTGATTATATTTCTGATGGCTTCATGAGCAATATCAATAATTCCATCATCGTCATAATATCCATATGTTCCCTGAACCGCACCCTCGAACCTGTTACCAACACGTGAAACTTTTTTTATTTTATAGGTGTTCATGAACTCCGTATTACTCCATTCGTCATTCACGGCACACACAAAGTGTAGCAGCAGTAAAGGGTTCAGAGGCAATTCAGGAGGGTAAGGCTATTTAAAATAATTAACTCTCAGATTATTACTAATATTTTCTATTTCTTTTTTAGGTATGTCTATCTCTGTAGCTATTTTAGACCATTGATTTACTGCTGTTATAACTTCCTCTAAAATATGATTAGCTTTTTTGATACCAAATATTTTGCCCAGGTTTAGTAAATCATTTCTTGTAAAATTATCGAATTTACCGTTAATAGATGATTGATGAACATTTGTCCATGTTCCACCGGCTTTATATTGAAAAGTAATATCATAAGCGGGAGATATTTGCCATTTCCCTTGTTCTATCAGACTGATCGTTGAAACACTTAAACCAACTTCCTCGCTCATTTCTTTTTGAGTAAGATTATGCTGTAATCTTATTTTTTTTAGCCTTTTGCCTATTTCTTCTAAAATTTCTTGCTCTGTTAAAAACAACCAATTATCCATCTTTTTATTATTTTAATTATTAAAATATGCGTAGTTAATGCGTTTTTGTTGAATTAACTATTAAAATATTCATAGTTGGTTTTGGTTAATACCTTTAACTGTTAATATATCATAAGTTAAAATCTTGCAATCCTCATTTCCCTTTTTGCTTGTGCCTAACGAATAGCTGGATGCTTTCGTTTTTTAATTAATTATCCGGTATGTTTAAGTTTTATCCAATAGTCTTAATATGGCTATAAGATAAAATAGAATGGTAGTTATAGCCATGATGAATAATTAAATTTAGCTATAAGGATATTTTGGGAAAAATGGTAAAAATTTTATCTTCCAAATCTCATCTTAAATATCAGCATCACTCGTCTGCCCAGAATATTACTCTCCGTTTGTATCAGGTAATTGGTTGTTGCTTTCTGACTAATACTGGTACTTTTATCCAATAAATCATAGCCATGTATTGTGACTGAGGCTTTATTTCCTTTCATAAAATAATAGCTTATACCTGCATTTAACAGTGGAATAGTGAATGATTCACCGAAAGTTTTTGAGTTATAGTTCACCACATTCCC
>JAIOSH010000066.1 GCA_021107685.1 Bacteroidales bacterium
ATCCATTTTTGTGGTCCGTAATACCATTCGGCATATTTTAATGTAGTATCATTTTTATACTGAATAAGCCTGTCATATCTTGGTATATCAGAAGATGTGGAATAATAAAAACCATAATTAAGCTCAAATTTATCATTTGGTCGAAGTCTAAATTTTTGCATAATATTCATTTGAGAATAACCTGAATATTTCTGGATATTATTATCATCGTTTTTAATCATAATATCTTTTCCATCACTACTTCCGGCAAATTCAGGACGAACATATTCAGGATTATTATTATTTCCCATACGCAAATCATCATAATCACTAAAGGAAATACTTGTTAACATTCCCCATTTTTTCCTGCCAAAGTTAAAATCAACATGCCCTGTTTTTTCATTATCGGCTGTGGAATAACGCATTAATGCGTTAGTTATAATATTTGTTTTATTATTATAAGATAATTTTACATTTTGAGTATGGAAATCCATAACACCACCTAAAGCATCGCTACCATAAATTATTGAACCGGGTCCAAATATTACTTCGGCATTTTCAATAATATTAGCATCTAATGAAATTACATTTTGAAGATTGCCACTACGGTAAATAGCATTATTCATTCTAACGCCATCTATTACAAGTAAAATTGAGTTAGCTGCAAAACCCCTGAGCATAGGACTGCCTCCACCTAACTGACTTTTTTGAATGAAAACTTCATTTGTAAAACCAAGCAAATCAGCAGTAGTTTGTGGATTATCAAATTCAATTTCTTTTGCTGAAATTGTAATTATTTTGTTAGGGATCTCTTCCCTGTTTTGTTCCCATTTACTGGCAGAGATTACAATTTCACTTAAATTTATTGAACTCTCGGTTAATTTTACTGTAAAGTTTAAGGTTTTAATATCATTATATGAAATTGTTATGTTCTGATAAGAAGGATGTTGAAAAAATAATTTGTCATCTTTAAGAAAGTTATCAATATTTGCTTTACCATTTTTATCAGTTAAAGCTGTTTTAGTATGTTCTAAATTAAAAATTGCTACATTTTCAATTGGTTTAAGATTGGTTTTGTCAATAACTGTAATGGTTTGAGATATTAGATGATTATACAAAAAGGAAAAAATCAAAATAATAAAGTAAATTTTTTTCATTCTTATTAGTTTAAAGGCTGTAATTTTACACTGCAAAAGTAATAAATTACATTAATTTTTAATGACAGGATGAAAGCAATAATTAAGCCATAAAGATGAATATGCTATGTAATTACTATGAAAATTTATTTTTTATAGTATAACTTCAGAGAGGCTTATGCGATGGTTTTTCAATGGTATAATGGTATAATGGTATAATGGTATAATGATGTAATGATATAATGATGTAATGATGTAATGATGTAATGATATAATGATGTAATGATATAATGATGTAATTGATAATGAATAGGCAGTGGGCAAGGACAATAGGACAATAGGTACTTCCAAAGGAATCAAACTAATGAATAGAGACATAGAAATTGAAGAATTTTTACAAAAAGCAAAATATTTGCCTGTGATTGATGTGCGTTCTTCAAAAGAATTTGAACAAGGTCATATTCCGGATGCTTTTAATATTCCAATATTTAATAATGAAGAAAGAATGCTTGTTGGAACCAGATATAAAAATTCAGGCAAGGAATCATCTGTTTTATTAGGATTAGAAATAGCAGGTTTAAAATTAACATCTTATGTAAAACAAGCAAAAAAGACAGCACCCCAAAAAGAACTAATAATACATTGCTGGAGAGGAGGGATGCGCAGCAGTAGCTTAGCCTGGTTATTAGATATTGCCGGATTTAAAGTTTCTACATTAATTGATGGGTATAAATCATACAGGAAATATATCAGGAATAGTTTTGCACAAAAATCAAATATTATTGTCTTAGGTGGTATGACAGGAAGCGGAAAAACTGAGATACTTCATCATCTAACTAAATCAGGACATCAGGTATTGGATCTGGAAAAAATTGCAAATCACAAAGGTTCTGCTTTTGGCGATTTGGGTCAACCAAAACAACCGACAAACGAACAGTTTGAAAATAATCTATATTCAGTTTGGAGTAAATTTGATCATAACAAAGCTGTCTGGATAGAAGATGAAAGCAGAGGAATAGGAAAAGTAAGCATTCCTGATACTCTATTTAAGAATATCCGAAACGCTCCTGTTATTAAAATTGAATTAGATAAAAAAATCAGGATTAAAAGATTAGTTAAAGAATATGCTAATTTTGATGTTGTATATTTGGAAGCTGCGATTAAAAGAATTCAACGGAGTTTAGGCGGATTAAATACAAAATTAGGAATTGAAGCTATTGGTAAAAAAGATTTTGAAACTGCTGTGGATTTAATATTATCTTATTATGACAAAGCATATAATATCGGACTATTGAAACGCAATGACAAGACTATTTACAATTTGGCTTTAAAGAGAGATAATTTGATAGAAAATACTGAAATGATAATTAATCTTTCCCTGAAAATACGGATTTAAAATTATAAAAGGCTAAAGCCCATGGCTGTTCAATGCTAAATAATTTGTTAATAACCATAACACTAAAACAAAAAATTATAAATAGAAAGCCACGAATGTACGAATTTTGACGAATATTTCATATTTATTCGTTTTTTTTATTCGTGCATTCGTGGCAAAAAAATTATAAATCAGGGCTTTAGCCCTTAAAAAATCATAAATTATTATGAATCCCATTTACCTTGACTATAATGCAACAACACCTGTTGATAAAGAAGTTGCAGAAGAGATGAAGCCATATATTGAGGAATATTTTGGAAATCCTTCGAGCATGCATGCTTTTGGTGTTAAAACAAAAAATGCAGTTGAGAAAGCACGTAAGCAAGTTGCTGAATTATTAAATTGCAAGCCTTATGAAATAATATTTACAAGCGGAGGAACAGAATCAAATAATTATGCAATAAAGGGAATTGCATTAGCAAACCGCAAAAAAGGAAATCATATAATAACTTCTAGTATTGAACATCCTGCTGTTCTGGAAGTTTGTAAATATTTGGAAAAAAACGGTTTCAATGTAACATATATACCTGTTGATAAGTTTGGATTGATTGATCCTGATGATATTAAAAATGCAATTACCTCGCAAACAATTTTAATTTCAGTGATGCATGCTAATAATGAAGTCGGAACTATTCAAGCTGTTTCAGATATTTCGAAAATTGCAAAAGAATATGGCATTTTTATACATACTGATGCGGCGCAATCTATCGGGAAAATTCAAACTGATGTTAAAGAATTGGGAATAGACCTTTTATCTGTCGCAGGGCATAAATTATATGCACCTAAAGGAATCGGTGCATTATTTGTAAGAAATGGAATAAAGCTTGAAAAACTTATTCATGGAGCCGACCATGAACAAAATCTAAGGGCAGGTACTGAAAACGTTCTGGAAATAGTTGGCTTGGGAAAAGCATGTGAAATTGCCAAACGGGATTTGAAAAAAAATATGATGCACTTTGAAAAAATGCGTGATTTATTGTATAATAGTTTAAAACAGGAATTAAGTATAATAAAATTAAATGGTCATCCAGAAAAACGATTACCTAATACTTTAAGTATAAGTTTCCCGAATATTGAAGCTAATACTCTTTTATCAGAAATTGAAGGTGTTGCAGCTTCAGCAGGTGCAGCATGTCATGCCGATTCAATTGATGTTTCAACTGTTTTACAGGCAATGAATATCCCAATAGAATATGCTATGGGTACAGTACGTTTTTCAACAGGCAGATATACAACTGAAAATGATATTGATAAAGCAGTAGAAATTATAACGGAAGCTGTTACAAAATTAATACCTGCAGAAAAGCCATTGCAAATTAAAACTCCGGATATCAGTAAAATAAAATTAACTCATTTTACTCATGGTTTAGGATGTGCATGTAAAATAAGACCCCAATATTTGGAAAAAATATTAAAAGCTCTGCCAATTCATGATGACCCCAATGTATTGATTGGAACAAATACTTCTGATGATGCAGCAGTATATAAGTTAGATAATAATACTGCTATTGTTCAGTCCGTTGATTTTTTCACTCCTGTTGTTGATGATCCGTATCATTTCGGCGCTATTGCTGCTGCAAATTCTTTAAGTGATATTTATGCAATGGGAGCAAAGCCGGTATTTGCCCTGAATATTGTTGGCTTTCCAGATAATCGCTTGCCTATGGATGTTTTAAAGCAAATTCTTCTCGGTGCACAGGATAAAGCAAAAGAAGCCGGAATAAGTATTATTGGCGGTCATACTGTTGAAGATACCGAACCAAAATATGGTCTTGTTGTTACCGGATTAATTAACCCGAATAAAATTTTATCTAATAAAAATGCTCAGCCCGGCGATGCTATTATTCTTACAAAACCCTTGGGTCTTGGAATTATTTCCACTGCTGTTAAAAGAGGATTGGCAGATGAAAAAACAACAAACAAGGCTATTCAAATAATGAGCGAATTAAATCATAATTCAGCAGAAGTCATGAAAAAATTTCCTGTAAATGCTTGCACTGATATAACAGGTTTTGGTTTGTTGGGCCACTTAAAGGAAATGTCCTGTGCAAGTAAGGTAAATGCAGAAATTATTTTGGACAATGTACCGGTTATTGATAAAACCTGGGATTTAGCAAGTGCAAACATTGTTCCCGGTGGTTCTTTAAATAATCTTAAATATATTTCTGAAATTGTTCGTTGGGATGAAAATATTTCACATACAGCTAAACTAATACTCGCTGATGCACAAACTTCAGGCGGGCTTTTAATTTCATTACCCTTTGAATTTAAAGATCAAATATTAAATGATCTGCATAAAAAGGGAATAACCGATTCTTCATTTATCGGCAGGTTTACTAAAAATGGAAATGGAGAAATATATGTTAAGTAAAAAAGCCGAAAACTTAATAAATCTAATTATCTAAATATTTTATTATTACTTTTGTAGGATAATAAATTTTTTGTTTAATCATTTAAATTAATTAATTATGAAAAAAATACTACAATTATTAACTTTTTTTGCATTAATGATCTCAATAAGTATTAATGCAATTTCACAGACTTATGTTGACACAGTACCTGCAAATAAAAATGTAATACTGGAAGAATTTACAGGAGTTAAATGCGGGAATTGTCCTGCAGGGCATGCAGTAGCAGCATCAATTTTACAAAATAATCCCGGCAGAGCTTTTGCAATAGCTTTCCATCCTTACAATTCATCTTATACGACACCATATCCTGGTAATCCTGATTTCAGAAGACATCATCCTGATGCATTTTATTCTACGCCTTATTGCGGTTCTTCCAGGTTTATGCCAAGTGCATTTATTAACAGAAGGAAATGGGGAGGAGAAAGGATTCAGAGCAGGACAAAATGGGTGCAATATTCTAACCAATTATTAGCTGAAAGTTCTCCTGTTAATGTTGGTTTAGCAACTGCTTACGATTCTTTAACAAGTGAATTGACTATAACAGTTGAGATTTATTATACAGATAATATGACTGACCAAAATACTTTAAATGTAGCATTAACAGAAAGCAATTTAATAGCTCAACAGTCGGGTGGAGGTACTAATTATGTTCATTATCATATTTTCAGGGAAACTTTTACGGCACAATGGGGAGATTCTATTACCGAACCAACCACACAGGGAAGCTTTATAACAAAAAGTTTCATTTTTAATAATTCGGCAAGTGAATATATTATGTCCAATTGCGAAGTAATTGCTTATATAGTTAATGCAGATAATGATGAAGTTCTTTCAGGCATCGGGGTTGAAGTAGGAGAAAACACAAATCAATATCCTCCTGTTGCTGAATTTTCTGCAGATAATACATTTATCGCTGTTGGAGAAAGTGCTGTATTCACTGATATGTCAACAGGTACGCCAACAACATGGGAATGGACTTTTGACGGAGGTACACCTGCCACTTCTAATTTGCAACAACCACCTGATATCTTTTATAACCAATCCGGTACTTACGAGGTTTCTTTAACAGTTACAAATCAAAATGGCAGCAGTACTGAAACAAAATCAGATTATATTACTGTTGGTATAAATGGATTAAATGACCAAACTGTTAAATCAGATGATTTTTTAATTTATCCTAATCCTACTAATGGAATTTTTAATATTGAGAATGAAAATATTAATACAGAAAACTTTAAGGTATATGTAGCTAATTCATTGGGTAATACATTATATAATGTTGTAATAAATAATAAAGCTAAAAATAATTTTCAAATTGATATATCAAACCAACCCAAAGGAATTTATTATCTTATTATCCGAAAAAATGATAAGAATATTGTTAAGAAGATATCTTTAATTGAATAGTGTTTGTCCATTAAATCAGTATCATAACGATTATACTATTAGTGAAGCAGAAATTGCAGAAAATCAAGAAGGAACATTTTATGAAGTTGAACTGAGAAGTCCGGATGGAAAAGAAATTGAACTTATTTTTGATCAGGATGGCAATTTCATTAAAATAGAAGTAGAAGATGATGATTAATGTGCTATTATAATTTTTTTTAAAGTTAGATTTTAATTATTGCTCAAAAGGTTTTAATTTTGAGCAATATTTTTATAAAACAAAGACTTTTTAGACAGACTGCCGTTGGCTGCAAGCTGAAAAACGACAAACGCGATATGAAAATAGAATTGGATTTAAATATCATCAAGAGAAATGCAAAGATTAGAGAAGATGAGAACTTTAGATTCAGGAGTTACCTGAAGGGACAAGATTCTAAAAAGATTGACCAAATTGTACATAAATTGTATGAAAGTGTTCTTAACCATATTGACTGTACTGAATGTGCAAATTGTTGTATTGAATTAGAAACATGTTTTCAAATTGACGAAATTGACCGGTTAACCAAATCTCTGAATATTAACAAAGAAGAATTCATTAATCAATCAACAAAATTAGATGAATTTGGGGACAAGGATAAATTATTTTTGAATTCAAAACCGTGTCAATTCTTAAAAGACAAGAAGTGTACAATTTACCCATTAAGACCAGAGGAATGTAATTCATATCCATATTTACACAAAGACAATTTTACCACCAGACTAATTGGAGTTATTGAGAATTATGAAATATGTCCGATTGTTTATAATGTTTACGAATTACTTAAACGAAGAATGAATTATAAATAACTAATAAATAGCCAGCGGCTAATCAAGTAGGCGGCTGACCCCTGAGTACTCGGGTCCAGTGCACTTCTCCCTAATACATTTCATTACAGGGCAGGCACGATTTATCTCCTGCATCTTTTGGTCGGGACAGGCTGTACCTGGCGGTTC
>JAIOSH010000569.1 GCA_021107685.1 Bacteroidales bacterium
CAGGAAGAATAAGCAGTAGAATTTGTGCAACAGTATATAAATGAAATCCGATTTTTTTTAGTTTCCACATCTGAATCGCTCCAAATAAAGCAACTGTATAAAAAATAAAGCCTGTAACAAAAAAACCTTTTCCTCCGGACATTATAATTTCCATTTCGGGTATGTTAAATTCTGTTTCTTCCCAAAATGTAATTGCTTCATTATAGGAAATAGAGATGAAAAAACTGGAAAAAGCACGTATTCCACTTCCGATAAAAGTCAAAATACATAATACTGTTAATAGATCAGGGCGTTTGTAAGATTTTTCATCTGTATTTAAGTTTAAATAATTCATAAAGGGATATATTGCTTTATTGCTAAATGGTTAAATGGCTATATTGTTAAATGGTTCACTTCGTTGGATAAGCTGTTATTTAGTGCTTACACGAAAACGTGTATATATTTGATAATCCGAGGCTATGAGCGGTGCAGGATTTTGTTGCACCTAATTTCCAATTTACTACTAATTTTATTTACTTACATAATCTTTCAATTTATCACCGAAACACGCATTACGTATAGGTTTTGTTATCTTCTGGTCTTTTTCATTTTCTTTTTTTTTGAATATCGAACACCGAACTCTGATACTTCGACTTCGCTCAGCACAGGTTAACGATTTTTGATTTATTTATGATTTTTGATTTTTCTGTGCAGTTTCAATTATCAATACTGAAAATTCAATCAATTGTTCTTCTAAATCATATTTGTTCATGCTTTCAACTTCTTAAATCATTATTCGTTAATCGGTGTTCTATATTCAATTTATTATTCTTTCCTTGACTTAAAGATAACAATCTAACATACAAACCATTCAACCATTATATTAATTATTCCAAACTTCCAATCTCTTTCTCAACTTCTTCAAGTATTTCGCATGACTTAACCAATTCCTTCATTTTATTATGATCATTATATAAAGGACGGTCAATATCTAAAAATTCTACATGTTTTCTAACTACTTCTTTAGCTTTAGTTACACCTTTGCCAAATTTATAATCACGGAAGTCCAAAGCCTGGGCAGCAGCCATAATTTCAATTCCCAGTATCCCATAAGCATTATCCAGTATTTGAAAATTCTTTTGTGCGGTATTCATTCCCATTGAAACAAAATCCTCCTGATCAGCAGCAGCAGGTATTGACTGAATAGAAGCAGGGGCAGAAAGAATACGCTGCTCAACAATTAGCATATCAGCAGTATATTGACTTAACATCAGGCCTGAGAACATACCTGCTCCTTTAGTTAAAAATGCCGGTAATCCTACACTTAGAGCAGGATTATTCAAACGATTCATCCTACGTTCCGACATAACACTTATCATTGTAATTGCTGCCCCAGCCATATCCATAGGCAAAGCAACGGGCGATCCCTGGAAATTAGCTCCAGATAACTGAAGATTTTCTTCAGGGAAAAAAACAGGATTATCACCTACACCATTAAGCTCTATTTCAACCTGTGATTGAGCAAAATCTAAAGCATCATGTGCTGTTCCGATAACCTGCGGAGTTGATCGCATAGAATAAGCATCCTGTACTTTACATTTTACCCTGCCTTCTTTTAGGTCTCCGTCTTGTACTAATTTATTAATTATTTTTGCACTCCTGATTGCACCTTTAAATCCCCTTACTTCGTGAAGCTTTGTACTATAAGGTTTCATATTTGCTTTTAATGCTTCCAATGACATAGCTGCACCTATTTCCGCCTGTTTCAACCATCTTTTTGCATCATACAAAAATATTGCACTCATAGCTGTTAGCACATTAGAACCGTTTATTGTTGCAAGACCATCCCTTGCTTCCAAACCAGGTACCGGTATCCCTGCTCTGTCGAGTGCTTCTTTGCCTTCGAGCAACTCACCTTTATAAAAGGCTTTACCTTCACCCATCATTAATAATGCTATTTGCGACATAGGGGCAAGGTCACCCGAAGCACCTACTGATCCTTTCTTGCAAACATAAGGAGTAACTCCTTTATTGAGCATGTCTAACAATGTTTGAGTAATATCTAAGCGACAACCTGAATTTCCGTGAGCATGAACATTAATTCTTCCCAGCATAGCTCCCCTTACCCATTCAATAGGCATAGCTTCACCCATTCCTGCTGCATGATTGTAAACTAAATATTTTTGAAAATCTTGTACCTGATCGTCGTTCAGCACAACTTCCGAAAATTCACCTATTCCTGTATTCACCCCGTACATGATCTCATGAGCCTGAATTTTTTTCTCAAGCATTGCACGGCATTTTTCTATTCTTTCAACAGCTCCTGAATGAAGCTCTATTTTTTCATTATGTCGGGCTACATTTACTACATCTTCGATTGTTAAACCCGCGCCTTTTATAATTAATGTCATATTTTAATTCTCCTTTTTTTATTTAAAATGATAATTTAATAACAGGATGTAAAAGTATAAAAAATAATATATCTGAAATAACCTTATAATTTAAAAATATTTAATTTTGACATTTTAAATATCCATATTATTATTTTAAAATGACAATAAAAATAAAAGAAGCAACCAATAATGCAGACTATAAACAGTTTGTAAATTTTCAGTTCAATCTGTATAAAAATGAAAAATTTTGGGTGCCACAGATTAAAAAAGATGAAATAAAAGCCTTAAAATCAGAAACCAATCCTGCTTTTAATTTTTGTAAAGCCAAATTTTGGCTTGCTTATAAAAATGGTGAATGTGTTGGAAGAATAAGTGCTATAATCAATAATATGTATAATGAAAAAACAGGTGAAAAAACAGGAAGGTTTTCAAAAGTAGAATTTATTGATGATACTGAAGTATCCGGAAAATTATTCGAAGTCGCAGAAAAATGGTTAAAGGATATGGGAATGACAAAGATACATGGTCCGCTCGGATTCACTAATCTTGATAACCAGGGATTATTAATTGAAGGTTTTGACTATTTGCCATCAATAGGTTCGATATATCATCTTCCTTATTATAAAAATCATATTGATAAGTTAGGTTATGAAAAGGAAATCGACTGGATTGAATTTAGACTTAGTCTTGCAAAAGAAATTCCTGATAAAGTAACACGTATATCTGATATTATTATAAAAAGGTTTGGGTTAAAAGTCATACATTTCAAAACAAATAAAGATATAGAACTGTATAGTAAAAAAATCTTTAATGTATTAAATGATTCATTTGCCGAATTACCTTATGTTGTGCCTTTTGATAACAAAATGATAGAATTTTATGCCAAGAAGTACTTTAAAATGTTAAACCCTAAGTTTGTTAAAGTTATTGAAAAAGATGAAAAACTTGTTGCTTTTATTATTGGTCTTCCATCCTTGTCAAAAGCCATGCAAAAAGCCAAAGGAAAAATTTTCCCATTTGGTTTTTATCATATTTTAAAGGCGCTAAAGCATCCTGTTGAGATGGATCTTCTGCTTACAGGTGTGGAGCCGAAATTGCAGAAAATGGGATTATCTGCTATTCTTATAACTGAACTTCAAAAGGTTTTGATAGAATATGGTATTAAACATGTAGAAACAACAGGGATTTTTGAAACTAATCATAAAGCCATTCAGCACTGGAAAAACTATGATCATATCCAGCATAAGCGAAGAAGATGCTTTGTGAAAAAACTATAAATTTTATTTTTTAAAATTTGTCTTTCCCAGTTTATCTGGGTTAGGGTTAGGATTATGCAATGAAATCATTAATAAACTCAGAAAGTAATATTTTTACCTGCTCCCCGGTATTCATGTTTTTAACTGTAAGAATATTATCTTTCATTTCATTTTCTCCGATTAAAATAACAAAAGGAATTTTTTTAGTGTTGGCATACGACATTTGTTTTTTCATTTTCATTGCATCTGGATAGATCTCGGCATTGATACCTGCTTTACGAATTTGTGATAAAAGAGGCAAACAATATTTTTCTTCTTTTTCACCGAAATTAACAAACATCACTTGAGTTGTGGCTTTAGTGTCATCAGGAAACCGATTTAATTCTTTCAAAACATCGTATATTCTGTCTGCTCCGAATGAAATACCAACTCCGGAAACATCAGGCAAGCCGAAAATTCCGGTAAGGTCATCATATCTACCACCACCGCAGATACTGCCAATGTTAATGTCTTTGGCTATTACCTCAATTATTGCTCCTGTATAATAATTCAAACCACGTGCAAGAGTAAGGTCTAACTTAAATTTTGACTTTAAATTCAAATCTTTCAGATGTCTCATAATTTGCATAGTTTCCTCAACACCTTTTACTCCAATTTCTGATTCTTTTAATATTTCTAATAATTTTGGGAATTTTTCCTTTAGCTTACCTTCCAAATTTATAATTGGTTGTAATTGTTTAATTGCTTTTTTAGAAATACCCTTTTGGTTTAATTCTTCATTAACTTTTTCCAAACCGATTTTTTCAAGTTTATCAATAGCAACTGTAATATCTGTAATTTTATCGGCTTCGCCTATTATTTCAGCTATTCCGCTCAATATTTTACGGTTATTGATTTTTATTACAGACACTATACCGAGCCTGTCAAACACATCATCAATAATTTGAACAAGCTCGACTTCGTTTATCAATGAATTGCTACCGATAACATCAACATCGCATTGGAAAAATTCACGGTATCGTCCTTTCTGTGGTCGGTCGGCTCGCCACACAGGCTGAATTTGGTAACGTTTAAAAGGAAATGTTATTTCATTACGGTGCTGTACAACATATCTGGCAAAAGGAACTGTCAGATCATAACGCAAACCTTTTTCTGATATAAATGGGGCTAATTTATTTGAGTCCAAAGCTATTGATTTCGAACTACTGTCTTCTGATTTCTGACTTCTTATTTTCTGTAAATAATCACCTGAATTAAGAATTTTAAATAAAAGCCTGTCTCCTTCTTCGCCATATTTTCCAAGTAAAGTGGAAAGATTTTCCATAGCCGGGGTTTCAATAGGAAGATAACCGTATTTCTGAAATACATTTTTTATTATATCGAAAATATAGTTTCTTCTTACCATCTCAATAGGGGAGAAGTCGCGTGTTCCTTTAGGTATTGATGGTTTTTGTGTTGCCATTGATTTCTATTTATAAATATTAATTATCCTTAATGCTATTATTCCTGTTAATATCGCTATGATAAAACTAATCATAGTTCCTATCAAAATATATTCTGCTTCTTTGCGGTTATCAGGATCTTTTATGTTACCAAACCTTAAAATTGATTTTGCTGCAATTAAAAAACCGATGCCTCCAAATTGATTTAAAAATATGAATGTAAGAATTAAAATGTGCTATAACAAGACGAAGCAAAAGTGATATGTCATTGGAGTTGATTTGTTCAAACATATAAATTATTTAGAGTTTATAAAGTTGAAAATTTATTATTAATTATAGGGTTATAGCCCTATAATGTATCTTTATAGGGCTGCAACCCTATAATTGGCATTTATAGGGTTGCAGCCCTATAAATTATTTTTTCATTAAATTGTTGTTCTAACGAATAAATTGCTTCACTTCCGGCATTTTCCAAACGTTCATTAATTGACGACTGCTTTATATTTAATCTGTTAGCTATTTGCTCTTGATTTAATCCGGAAAATTTTAATGAAATGGCTTCTGCTTGTTTGCCTGTCCATTTGAAAATAATTGCATCAAACAAAGCAAATGCCGTATTAAATTCATTGTTAATTTTTTCCCAGGGTGTTTTGATAGTTAACCTTTGATTTTTTTTCATTTTATCAAGCAATGGTCCCGAGTTTCTGTATGCTTCCCCGTCTCCTTCTCCGCCTTTTTCAGATGGAAAAAAATCAATAGTTCCTATTCCTATAGCAATTCTTGCATCAATAGCTTTATGTCTGTTAAGTTTAAATTCACTACAAATGTTAGCCCTGATAATTAAACTGGTTAAAAAAGCATATTCCGGTTTCGATAAAACTCCCTGAAAACTATCACCTCTAAATATCTCTAATGGAGAATAAACAATATTTGATTTTAAAGTTTCATTAACCTGATTAAATGAAGATTTTATAAGCAATAATAATCTGTTACGTTGACCCATATCCAGCATGGATGAGCCCACAACATCACCTGTTAAAACTGCATAAAATTTATTTGTTTCCATTTATGTACTTTATTTAAGTACAAAATTAATTGATTTTTAATTTGTGAAGAAGTTTTTTATTGTAATCCCAGGCATTATTATCACCTTCTTTTGGTGCCCACGAAGCAAAATTTTTATCATCTATCGGATTATATGGTCCATCTTTTACTTCATAAGCAACTGTTCCTTCTTCAAGTGAAATAATTGTATGATATGTTCGGGGAGGAATCTCTACACCATAATTTCCTTCTTTTGAATCTAAAACTATATAATCAATAATGTTGCCTTTCTCATCAAACTCAACAATTAAAATTTTCCCGCGAAGGACAAAGAAAACCTCTGCTTTGTCAGGGTTTTCATGCTTATGGGGTTGAAAATAAGTGTCAGGCTCCATAGCATTAAGCATTCTTTGTAGGGTATCATCAAGTTTTTTATGAAAATTGTAATTTTTTCTTTTTCTTTTTGATGATTTTGCAATATCCGATGTTTTTGATATAAGAGAATCATTAATTTTTATCATCGTTTTATTATTTATTTTCATGCTTAATCAACCATTCTTTTCTCCAAATTCCTGCTGCAAAGCCTGTTAGTTTACCATTTGTTCCTATTACTCTATGACAAGGAATTACTATACCAATTTTATTATTTCTATTTGCATTGCCCACAGCCCTTACTGCTTTTGGATTTTTAATTTTTTTTGCGATTTCCAAATATGTGCTTGTTTTACCAAAAGGTATTTTTATTAACTCATTCCATACTTGTTTTTGGAATGAAGTTCCTTGAATATCAAGTTTAATATCAAATTCCTTTCGTTTTCCATTAAAATATTCATCCAACTGTTTTACACAATTTTGCAAGAATTTTGGAATATCTTTTATTTCTTCAGCTTCATTCCTAAAACTTACGGAATATATTCCATTCTCCGTTCCGGCTATTTCTAAATAACCTATTGGCGATTTGTAAAATGCTTTACTTAAATCATTAGTATATTTTTCCATTTGATTTATAATTTTTTATTTTTAGAATTTATAATATTATCAAGCTTTTTAGTTGCATTTTCCCAATTAAAATTATTTATAACAAAATTGTAAGCATTTTGGGCAATTTGTTCAGCTTTTTTTTTATTTTCAAGCAAATAGATAATCTGTTTAGCGTATTCTTCAGGTGAAAA
>JAIOSH010000035.1 GCA_021107685.1 Bacteroidales bacterium
AACACAAAAGATAACAGGATTGTTAATGTGGGACCTGAACCGCACAAAAGAACAAACCCTTTGCAGCTTTGTGTAAGAGGAAAGTTTGTTCCGGGCGACATAATGCACCATCCCGAACGAATTACAACTCCCCTAATTAAAAAAGAAAACAAATGGATTGAAGTAAGCTGGGATGAAGCCATTAGCTTCACAGTGAATAATCTTGAGCGTTATCGCGGTAATCAGTTCGGGATAATTGGCTCTGCCCACGAATCACTGGAAAATAATTATGTATTACAGAAATTTTCACGCAAGCTTATGAAGTCAAATAATGTGGATATACTTTCTTCCTTTCCTGATAGAAATATCATAAAAAAAATCCACGACTATTACACTCATCATAAGCCTGCTAATATTGATGATATAATAAATGCAGATACTATTTTTGTCATTGGTTCGCAAACCAATTTATCTCATCCTATAATTGAAAACAGGATTAGAAAAGCCGCTAAAAACGGCAGGAAAGTTATTACTGCAAATACATACGACACAAGAACATCATACTTTGCCGAACAAAATATTTTATACAAGCAAGATGAAGAACATACTTTTTTATTATCACTTTTATTTGTCTTAAATAATAAAATTTCAGGAAAACTTTCAAATGAACTCAAGCAAGAATTCAAAGGTTTTGATATTGAAAAAGCCTTTAAGCTTTGTGGTGTTTCCCGTCAGGATATTGAAAAAATTGCCAAATCACTGTTAAATTCCAAAAAGCCTGTGATAATTGCTGGTGACGGAATATTAATAAATCCTGATAGTATTTTCAATTTTAATACCCTTATTAATATTCAGACAATATTGAAAAACCCTGAAACCTGCAAGATTATTTTTTTATTAAATGAAGGTAATTTTTATGGTAGCACAATTGCAGGTTTGCATCCTGATTTATTACCGGGTTTTAATGAACTTGCAAGTGAAAAAAATATTAAAAAATGGTCTGACAACTGGAAAACAGAGCTAAATAATACCAAAGGACTATCGGGTAATGAAATGGTAAATAATATTGCAGAAGATGGCATTACTGCCTTGTTTATTGTCGGGGATATTCCTACCCACCCAAATTTTGCTAATTTGAAATTCCTTGTCCAACAGAATATGTTCCTTACAGAAGTTTCAAAATATGCACATGTATTTTTTCCTATTACCGGTTTTACAGAAACCAACGGACACATAATTAATCTTGAACAAAAGCTAAAGGAAATAACACAGGTTATAGCCCCTTTTAAAGATGCTAAAACTACATGGGAAATTATTTCCTGTTTTGCACAAACAATGCAGGAAAAGGGATTTGAATATAAAAAGACTCAAGATATTTTTTCTGAAATAAATTCTTTTATTGATTTATCATTTGCAA
This sequence comes from Bacteroidales bacterium, assembly GCA_021107685.1. GTDB lineage: Bacteria > Bacteroidota > Bacteroidia > Bacteroidales > SMBSF39 > SMBSF39. The sequence goes on from JAIOSH010000035.1 coordinate 1,397, forward strand.
CTGAAGAAAGAGCAAAAAAAGAAATTCTACCGGTCAGGGCGGATGTTTCGGTTAAGAAGAAAAAATTGCCCGTTGAAATAATTGCTGAGAATAATTATTTTAATTATTTAGGAAATGATCTTTTTAAGCTTATATCTGATATGGGGGCTGTTATGGAAGAAGTTGGCAGTAGCAGTGGCAGTAGCAGTGGCAGTATTTAGTATTAATTTGGTATAAATATATTATTTATGAGTAATGGATTTAAAAGTTTAAAAGTTTATCAATTATCTTATCAATTGGCAATGAAGATATTTAAAATTTCAAAGAATTTTCCAGTTGAAGAAAAATATTCTTTAACAGATCAAATAAGAAAGTCTTCAAGATCTGTATGTGCAAATATTGCAGAAGCTTATAGAAAACGAAGATATCCCAAACACTTTACAAGTAAAATAACATGGTAAAAATCATAGAAAAAACCCAAATAGCTCCTAACATACATAGTTGTACTGTGATAGCTCCTGATATTGCAAGGAAGGCGTTTCCCGGGCAATTTGTAATTCTTATCCCTGATGAATATTGCGAGAGGACACCGATTACTATTGCCGACTGGGATGCCGATAAAGGAACAGTAACTTTTATTTTTTTAGAAATCGGAGCTACAACCCAACGACTCGCTGAACTCGAAACCGGTGATGTAATTTATTCTTTTACAGGTCCTCTTGGTAAATTTTTTGAAATTGATAATTACGGAACTGTCGGATTGGTAGGGGGATGCTATGGTATTGGAGGTATTTATCCTGTTGCAAAAGCACTGAAAGAAAAAGGCAATAAAGTTATCTGTTATTCAGAAGCCCGCAGTAAATTTTTACTTTACTGGAATGATAAACTTGAAGAAGCTTCGGATGAAGTGAGATATTCAACTGTTGACGGCTCTCTTGGAACTAAAGGTCATTCGTTTGACCTATTAAAAGAAAACCTTAAATCAGGTATGAAACTTGACCGGATTATAGCTGTCGGCTGCACTTATATGATATACCGTGTTGCTGAAGTAACACGACCTTATGGTGTTAAGACCATCGTCAGTATGAACCCTGTGATGATAGACGGTACGGGAATGTGTGGCGCATGTCGTTTGGAAGTGGGTGGTGAAACAAAATTTGCATGTGTTGACGGTCCTCATTTTGACGCTCATAAAATAAACTGGGATATTATTCAGTCAAGAAGAAAAGCATATCTTGAAGAAGAAATTATTTCAAACGAAAGGTAGTAATTATGGCAAAAATAAGCCCCAAAAAAACTCCCATGCGGGAGCAGCCTCCAAAAGAAAGAAAAAAAAACTACGATGAAGTGCCTTACGGGTATTCTCCGGCAGAAGCTGTGCTTGAAGCTCAACGTTGCCTGCAATGCAAAAAACCAAAGTGCATCGAAGGTTGTCCGGTTGAAATTGATATCCCCGGTTTTATTGGTTTTATTGCTCAGAAAAATTTTAAAGAAGGAATAAAGCGTTTGAAAGAAAAAAATATTCTTCCTGCTGTTTGCGGACGAGTTTGCCCGCAAGAAGAACAATGTGAAATCAAATGTGTTGTCGGTAAGAAAAATGAACCTGTAGCCATCGGAAGATTAGAACGTTTTTTAGCCGACTGGGAACGAAATAAAGGTAAGATTGAAATTCCTCCCAAACCTAAACAAACAGATAAAAAAGTTGCAGTTGTCGGTGCTGGACCAGCGGGAATTACTACTGCTGCCGACCTTGCAAAGCTCGGTCATAAAGTTGACATGTTTGAAGCACTTCATCAACCCGGCGGTGT
>JAIOSH010000163.1 GCA_021107685.1 Bacteroidales bacterium
CGGGCAACTTCAATACTATTAGATGTTTGATGAGTAATTGCCGAAATATCTTTAGTAGTCATATTTAAACGAAGGAAGGCACATAGCTTTTTTTCATTAGCTGTAAGATCAGGGAATTTATTATTTAATTTTTTATAAAATTCTAAATGAACCTGTTTGAATCGCAATTCAAATTCTTCCCAAACATCACTATCTATACATAACTGTAATTCCATAATAGTGTCATCAATAACCTTTTGGTTCTCTTTTTTAAAATAGGACTTTGCTTTTACTAATCTTTCTGATATAATAGTAATTAATTCATTTTTTTTAACCAAATACATAACATTTGTAGTCAATTCCTTATTTTTAAACTCCAATTCGTTCTGAAGTTGTTGTTTTTCTAATTTAAGATATGATTGTTCTAATTTAGAGTGCCTTGTATTAATATGTTGTCTGCCATATAATAATATTATGATTATTAATAAAAAGAATAAACCGCTGGCAAGCAATATATATTTCAATTCTCTTTTTTGTTGTTCAATTCGTTTTAATTTCTGTTCTTTATCAAATTGGAATTGCATTTCCAATTGAGTGATATTTTTTGTATTATCAATATTATACAAACTATCGCTTATTTGTTTGAATAAAACATTATATTTAAAAGCATTTTTATATTGTTTCTGTTTGGAATATGCATCGCTCAATCCTTTTAATGCACTTTTTATTTCTAATAAAGCCTCAACATCCTGACTATTTTTTAATGCTTTTATATAAAATTCAATTGCTTTATTGTACTCGCCTATTTTATAATAATATGAACCAATACTATTATTTGCTGTAGCAATACTTTCAGAGTCATATATCTCTTCAGAAATTTCAAGGCTTTTAAAATAATAATAGAAAGCTTGCTCATAATTATCAAGGTTTTGGTATATTGATCCAATATTGATACAATTAATAGCAATCCAATTTTTATTATTTAACTCTATGTTTAATTTCATAGATTTGAAATAATAGTCCAATGCAGGCTCATAAATTTCACGTAAACGATATATTTCACCAACGTTATTATATGAAGCGGCTAAACCATTCTTATCTCCAATATCTTCTCTTATTTCCAGACTTTTTAAATAATTGTTATATGCGTTGTCATAATCATTTTGGTTATAATAAATACCCCCGATTTGATTATAAGAATTAGCTAATAAAAATTTATTTTCTATATTTTCAGATATTTTAACAGCTTTTAAAAAAAAGTTAAGGGCTTTATCATAGATTCCCTGATAATTATATATAATTCCAAAGGTGTTATATGTCAATGCCAAATCTTTTAAGCTATCCGATTTTAAAGCAATATCCAAAGCTTTGTTTGCATAGATTATAGATTTTTTGGTGTTAGTACCAATGAGTTTTCTTGAAATTTGATTGAGTGTTTTTATTTTGTCAGGATTATCTTTTGAAAGTTCAGGATTGTTCAAAAGACTGTTAGGATTTTCTTGACCAATTAATTGTAGTGATAAAAAAATTAAAAATAAAATAACAATTGGTTTTTTCATACTTCTATTAAAAAATTCATTCACCAAAGATAATAAAATTGTAACTATTCAGCTTGTAAAAAAATTTAAAAAACTTTTTGGGAAATTAAATTGAACGAAGTCGAAGCGACAGGGAAATTGAGCGAAGTCGAAATGACCGGAAAAAGAAACCACAGTCGAATTGATATTTGGAATTTATTTGAAATTTGGTGCTTGTGTTTTGGAATTAAATTGTTACTAATTTTTGATACCTGAATAGTTACTTATACTAAAAACGGAATAAATCATTACATTTTTTAGTCCCGTTAGGGGCAATATATTATTGAATGTCTTCTTTTTAAGCTGTTGTTCCTGATTTATTATATTACGTCCCTACGGGACTTTGTTATCGGTGTATTTCATTTTCTATAAATATATAGTCCCTAATGGGACAATGACTACCAAAAAGAAACAAATCAAAATGTACAAATTTACCCCGTTTGATGTATAACTGCTTATGCTGCTTTACTTAGGCACCATACACTTAAACCGGCTTATGTGTATATTGTCTGTTACTTGTGTGCCTATTCCTACATTAGGAATCCATAAATCATTTTTATCGGGATTAGCTACTTGTGTATTCAAATTAAAGTCACCCGAATAATAACCTGTATAACCTGCATCAGGCAACCAAATGTCATTTATATCAGGATTTGAAACTTGTCCGTCTGCATCTCCATCGCCACCTACCATTCCCCAAATGCCCTGTACAATTTCCTTATAACCAAGAATACCTCCATAAACCTGTTCTACACTTGTTGAAAAATCATAGGAATATATTCCCCCTGATTCAATTAATGGATTGGCAGACATAATGCCAAGATGATTCCTGTGCCAGATGACCACAAACAAATTGTTGGTTATGGATGTGGCAATGGGGCATGCCCCATTGCCACATCCATAACCAACAACAGAACCGTCATTCAGCAGAAAGGCTGCCTGCCGTGCAATGATGGAATCTGAAGTAGCAGTTGAAGCATCGCCTGATGTTTCTCTAAGCTCAATTAAAACCCAATCCACCACATCTGCATTAGGAATTGAGGCAACGGATTCTGTCCCTGTATAATTCCATGGCGATAAATTATAAGGCTGTTCTAAAGGTAACATCCCATTATCATTCAAGCTTGTATTCATGATATTTGCTATGGTATCAAAAGGTCCCTCTAAAAAAACTGTTAAATTAATTTTGATTTCCTGATTATTTGAATATCCCGGTGTGGAATTTTCCATAATAATCCATTGAGGATTGCCATCGGTAATTCTACCGAATGAAACATCCGTTGCCTGTTGACCGTAAGTTATGGTATCAATAATTGTACAGCCATCCTTTGCGAATAATCCAATTTGTTCACCATCAGCAGAAAGTTTAATACCAAGGTGAAGTATTCCGTCTTCCGGCTCATCATCAGCCCAGAGCAAAAGAAATTCTCCAGGTAAAATAATAGTTGAATCAGGCAGGTTATCAGGAATTTGATACATTGTCGGATTATTTATATCATCAGTAATATACATACCCCCGATATCTATATCATTAACTCCTGAATTATACAATTCTATCCAATCATCATAATCACCCTGCGGGTCTGAAATAGTTGTATCATTATCAGCCATAAATTCATTGATTACAATATTTGTATCAAACTGAGCCGGCTGAAATAAAGCTGTAAAAGCAGTATCTGTATAAGAAAAAAATTCAATAAAAGAAGTATCTGTTGTTAATCCGTCCCAACCGCTAAATTCATATCCTGTATTTGGTAATGCTTCTAATTGAATTTGATAATCAGTAAAAAAAATTCCATCCCATGGAAATTCATTTATTATAACTGTATTTACTTTTATTCGTCCCGAACCAACAGGCTGCACATCTAAATTAAGAGTTAATAAAGTATCAAGTTCAAATTCATCTATGATATGTTGCCTGATATAAAAAGGTCTTTCATTTGTAAAATCCTTTATTTGCTGCGTTTTCACATTCCAGTTATTTATTGTCCACCCCCATCTGTCAAATTGTTTCTGAACATCAGGTTCTATTAAATTTTGTAATGAATCAATAATAGAGATAATTTTAGCATTCTCTCTTAGCTCAGTATTTAATAAATCAGCAAATCTAGTTATTAAACATTCAAGGAAATCATCGTTTTCAACTAAGTTCCTTAATAAATAAGTATAATCGTCACTTCCCCATCCACCCCATGTAAGAGCCATGTGTAAAAAGTTGAAATTGGGATAACCAATGGAATAATCAGGGTAAAACAAAGCTAATCCGTATTCAGTATCCCAAAGAACCCATTTCCATATTCCATTATCTGTTGCGGGTCGCCAAAATTTAATATTATTACTGAGCCAATCCTGATTTCCTATAAAAATTTCATATATCTGGTAATCAACAAAATTTTCAATATCCATTAAAGTTTTTACATATTGATAATTTGTATCAATGCTTAAATCCTGATTTTCTATAAAATTTCTCATCATATTAAAATGTACCCAGTCGCCGGCAATCGCATTTTGTAATCCTGAAACTTCTGCTGCATATTCTAAAAAATCAATATCTTCATAACCAAAATTAGATTTTATATAAAATTTATCCTGTCTTTCACGTAAATTGTAAATTCCCCAGTATTGTCCGTTCAAATAAACATTTACTGGTTTATATGAAGACATAGCATTTTCAGTATTTCCCTGCCTGTATAATATATGTGCCAATGGGTCTCTTATCTGTGTTTTCCCTATCTCAAACCCATCATTTCCACCGTTTCTAAGTATTAGTCTTTTAAATGAATTTATATCTTTATCTTCAAATATTTTATAATTGATTTCATTATCACCATATTGAGAGCGTGCATAAAATCTGAGAGATTTTTGTTGTCTGTTATCCGGTGCATGTATCTTTATACCACCATCAATATCAAAACCATTCTCTCCATCTGATGTGAAATATTCAAAATGAATCGGCTTTTCAATACCGGTATAAGGATGATCATAAATACCCGAACTACCCCATAAATTATTAGGTTCAGTAACTAATGAAATTACATCCAATTCAAAATCTTCATTAAAAATATAAGTATTTGTAGCTATACTACTTGGAAGATAATCTTCGCAATATGCTCCGGCACGTAGCACTGTTGTTTCACTAATTATTATTGGGTTAATATATTCAGAAGATGAAGTAGTAGGTTCGGTATTGTCAAGTGTATAATAAATTGTTGAGTTTTGTAAATTAACTTGTATTTCAACATTAATATTATCAGAGTAAAATCCTCCGGGTATTGAAATAATTGGTTCAGGAACAATTCCAAATAAACCTTGTGTTATATTGGAAGAACCAGGAGTCGGAGAGCAAAAATAATTCCATGAATAGCTACCATCAGGCTGACAACCACAGGATATATCGACATTTTGCTGACCAAAACTTACTGAATCAATAAGAATTAAACTATCCGGTGTAAAAATTCCAATTTGTTCTCCTGAACCTGATAATTTAAACCCCAGATGATTATCCCCTTGTTCAGGATCATTATCTGCCCAAAAAATAACAAAAGAATCGGGTAAAATGATTATCGGGGCATTTATCTGCCATTTATCAGGTTCGGAAATATCATCAGTTATATATAAACCTTCAAGGTCAATATCATTATCACTAAAATTATAAATCTCAATCCAATCATCATATTCACCATATTCATCTGCAATTACCGCATCATTTATAGCTAAAAATTCATTTATTTTTAATGCCCAATTATTATTATATATTACATCAGGATATTCTGATTTTGTTACTCCAAAAATTAATTGATAATTAATATCAGAAAATTTTGTGCTATCAGGAATAAAAATTTTTTGAGGCCAAAGTCGCTCACTTATGATAATAAGAAAAAAACAAATAATTACTGATATTTTCATTATATTGGATAATGTAAATGTCTATTAAAAAATAATGAATTTCTTCATCTTAATAAAAATACAAATTTAATAAATATTAGTATCATAATTCTATTCAGCTTGTAAAAAATGTTAAAAACTTTGTTATAAATTAAATTGAACGTAGTCGAAGCGACAGGGAAATTGAGCGAAGTCGAAATGATCGGAAAAATAACCACAGTTTATTATCAAATATATCGCCTTTTCAAAAAACACAAACTCTCTTTTGTAAAACCGGAGAGTTTTTTTATTGGTATTAGTTACCCGTGCCCATCAAAAAAATTTTGTTGGTTTTTTTAGTTTTTAATGAAAAGTATAAAATTATCAGTAAGTTTGTAAAAACAACTGCATCTTTATGAATTAAAATGGCTGCGAATAAAATAACGAAAGGACAGAAAAATGTTAAAGTATATTTTTACAGGATACATTGAAAGTGCATTAGTACATGCCGAATATGAAAAACTTGAGGATGGTACATATTCCGGACGAATACCATTATGCAAAGGTGTAATTTCTTTTGGTAAAACTCTAAAAGAATGTAACAAAGAATTACAATCCACACTTGAAGATTGGATTCTGGTTGGATTGAAGTTAGGACATAATATTCCGGTTATTGACGGTTATGATTTAAATAAGGAACCTCATGAATCAATGGCAGCCGTGTAAACGTCGCATTTTTATTAATAAATTTTAATACCTGAATAGTTACAATGATTTAAATATATATCTTTGGCTTCTTTTTAAATATTTGAAATTTGGAAACAGTACTATCAATAAAAAAACTTTCAAAGCGATACGGACGTATTCATGCTGTCAGCAACCTTTCTCTCAATATTGAAAAAGGAAATATTTTTGGTTTATTGGGACCGAATGGTAGTGGTAAAACTACAACACTGGGAATAATTTTAGATGTTGTCAATGCAAACAATGGTTCGTATCACTGGTTTGGAAAAAATCCTTGTAAGGAAAGCCGACGCAAGATCGGGGCAATCCTTGAGCAGCCTGTTTTTTATCCTTATCTGTCAGCACTTAAAAATTTAATGATTGTTGCAGATATTAAAAAAGTTTCTTATTCTGAAATTAAAAAAGTTTTAAATACAGTAAGATTGTTTGAAAGAAGAAACAGTAAATTTAAAACTTTTTCTTATGGAATGAAACAGCGTTTAGCAATTGCTTCAGCACTTTTAGGCAATCCCGAAGTATTAATATTTGACGAACCTACTAATGGTCTTGATCCACAGGGAATAGCAGAAATAAGAGATTTAATCTTAAATATCGCATCACAGGGAATGACAATAATATTAGCAAGTCATTTATTAGATGAAGTTCAAAAAACCTGTACTCACGTTGCTGTATTAAAAGAAGGAAAAAAATTATTCTCCGGTAATGTTAATGATGTTTTAAATATTTCCGACACTATTGAAATAGCTTCAAATAATTTGGAAGTATTATCAATAGCTGTTAATGAATATGACAAAATAATTTCAGTAAAAAAAGAAGGAAATCTCTTGATTGTTAAATTATCTGAAGGTACAAGCACATCAGATCTGAACAATTACCTTATTAGTAAAGGTATTGTTTTATCGCATTTATCAATGAAAAAGAAAAATCTGGAAAAACATTTTTTTGAGATATTAAAGGAATCCAAATGATAAGATTACTTAAAATAGAATTAAGAAAAATAGCAACATACCGTGCATTTTGGCTAATAACAGGCTTATATGCTTTTTTATTAGCTTTTTTAATTTTTGGCATCCCCGGTTTAATTGACTATATTGCTGAAAAAACCCCTAATAATACCCAAATACGAATTTTTAAAGCTATAGTTTTCAATTTCCCTGATATTTGGCAAAATATAACTTTTGTCGCGAGCTTGCGATATTTTATTAAAATTATAATTGGAATTATAGTAATCATAACTATTACTAATGAATTTACATTTCAAACTATCCGGCTGAATATTGTTAATGGAATGAGCAGGTCTGATTTCATCCTGTCAAAATTGCAATTTATAATATTACTCAGCCTGGCTTCAACATTAATAATTTTCTTATCAGGTTTGTATTTGGGATTAATGTATTCATCTGCTAAAGAATTTAGCTTAATATTCAGCAAATCAATATTTTTATTAGCCTATTTTATTGAGATATCGACTTATTTAATATTTGCTTTATTTATTGGTATTTTAATTAAAAAAACAGGATTTTCAATTATTGTTTTTATGCTCTATTTATTAATTGAACCGATAATTGATTATAAAATACCTGATAAATATTGTCCATACCTGCCTTTAAATGCGATGAACAGTCTTATACGAACACCTAATACTTCATTAATTAAAATAAAATCACCTGGTTTTAATTATGATTTTCAGGAATTTCTTGCAATATCCGATGTCGCAATTTGTTTAGGATATGCTGCTTTATTTATTGGTTTAATTTACCTTATCTTAAAGAAAAGAAACTTATAAAGATATATTTCCCTTATCTTTGTACCCTAAATAGATACGATTCATTTAAATAATAAGTATTATGAATAACAAAAAAATTACTCTTATAATTATTACAGGAATTCTCTTTTTAAGTTTTTGCTATGCACAAAATTCAAATTCATGGCAAGAGAGTATAAACAAAATATTTGAAAAAAAAAGTGAAGTTTATTTCAAGTTTAAAATATCTTCAAGAGATGAAATTAATACTCTAACAAAAATCATTTCTATTGATGATATTAAAAACAATGAAGTTTATGCCTATGCAAATCGTAAAGAATTTATAAAATTCTCAGAGCTAAATTATGATTATTCCATTTTACAAAAAACAAAGGATGGATTCTCTACAAAAATGCTTAATAAAGTAAATATTAAAGAAATTAAAGATTGGGATTTTTACCCTACTTATGAGGCTTATGTTGATATGATGTACCAGTTTCAGACTGATTATCCTGATATATGTGAAGTGTTTTGCATAGGTTATTCTGTTGAAGGAAGGGAGCTAATTATGGCAAAAATTACCGATAATATAAGTTCTAATGAAAATGAACCTCAATTTTTATATACAGGTCAGATGCATGGAGATGAGCTTGTTAATTATATTT
>JAIOSH010000134.1 GCA_021107685.1 Bacteroidales bacterium
GAATTTTGAAGATGATAATTCTTTTTGGTCTTATGATAAGAATTACATACTATCAGATTCCGCCGACAATTTTAATCATTACTATCTTATTGATTCCACAATAGAATGGGGACCCGGATTTACAGCAAATCTCAGCGATTTAATAAATAACAGACACCAATTTGCAGATGTATCACTTCGTATAAAAATACCTGATAATAATGCTAATGGTATGTTAGTATTTACTTTAAGCCGTAACAATAAAAATATTCATTGGAAAGCCTCAGAAATTATAGAATTTATTAATACTGAAAATACAGATGATTGGCAGTATGTATATTTATCAAATAGGCTAACAAGTATTTTTAAGAGCCGAAATGAAATAGGTAATATTGAATTAAAGGTTTTCTTTTGGAATAGGAATAAGAGTAGAATTTTATTAGATGATTTTATAATTCAATTTAGAAAAGGAAATTCAAAAGTTTACGGTTTATTTGAAGATTTATAATTAAACACCATTTTAAGAATATGATGCGATTTGATATTTTTAAATGCAGGGATATGCAATTGATAATATTCAATTAGTTTTTCTAATAATTCATAACGATTTTTTGATGGAATTTTTACAGAATCAAGGTCTTCAAATGAAATATTTAAAAGATTGTATAAATATTGACTTATAGGTTTCTGGATATAATATGTATGATGAGAAATATTTTGTTCAAAAACACCTTCTTTTAAGTTAAAAACATTATTAATGTCAGAATAATTACATTGAGGGAAAAAGCCGAGATATTTAGTTAATTGGACAATGAACAGCAAATGAAAATCAGCATATTTATCTTCTTTCAAATCTAAAAATTGTAAAGCATTAAAAATAAAATCGAATAAATTTTTATTTGCTTCTTCTTCTTTTATTGATCTATACAGTATTTCATTAATAAATATTGCTATTGAACTTTTTTTTATATTAAAAGGAATAGATGAAAAATTATAAGCACTTTTTATTTCTTTTACATATTGAATTTCGCTTTTTTGTTTGTGATAAACCTCCATATCAATTAATGAGAGATGCTGGAGCAGGTTTGATTTTGTTTTGGATTTTGGACTTCTAATGCCTTTAAATAGATATGATTGCAATCCGAAAAGTTCAGTATAGATCTTAGCAATAATACTTGTTTCGGAATATTTGATCTTGTGAAAAACAATACCTCTTGTTTTGTGTAACATCAATTAATAAAGAGAATTTTTGTAACTAAAGTTTCCGTACCGTCTTCATTGCTTGCAAAAACGAGGTAAACACCTGAATGAGCTTTATCTCCGTTAAAATTCCTGCCATTCCAGATTGCCTGACCGCCTTCGGCTTTTGTTTCATAAATAAGGGTTCCGCTAATATTAGTAATTTTGATATCAGCATTTTTTACAAGTCCTTTAATAGCAATAACTCCGCTATAACCTTCCCTGACAGGATTAGGATAAGCATAAACATCTTTAAATTTTTCTTCTCCACTCGTAGCAATGCCTTTATAGGATATAATTCCATTGGCAGTGCCGAAAAATATTTCACCTGTATTATCATTTATAACAATACTTGTAACGGAGTTGGATAATAATGGGCTGTTATTTTCAGTGAAATGATGTATTTCTTCGGTTCCATCATCAGACAAAAGAAAAACACCGGCTTTGTCTGTTCCCATCCATTTATTATTTGCACCGTCAACAGCAATAGCAGTTACAGTTTCAAATTCAAGAAGGTGCTGGACATATCCATCTTGCTCTACAAGTATTTGCTGGGCATCATAATCATAATCAGTGAAAACATTTTCAGGTGAATAAAATACAGCTACACCTTTATCAGTACCAATCCAAACTTCACCGTCCAGATCAACAGCTATACTATATACTTTATTTCCCGGTATATTACCATTACCCTGTCCTGAACCTATTTTTTTAGCCTGGTCATCATTAGTATTTGTTATAGTATTATTATCATTAAAAACAATTATTGAATGGTCTTCTCTCATAAGTATCCATTTTTGGTTGTATGAATCAATAATTATTTTACCGACATCCTTTCCGCTTGAAGATGAACCTAAATAGAATGACTGCCAATATCCTTCTGATGTTCCGTCAGGCATTCTTACTGAAAGAATATTATAAGCACCTGAATTTGTTACCCATAAATTATTATTATCATCAAAGTAAAGTCCTCCAATTTTTATTACCGGTGGACCCTCTACAATAATAAAACGCAAGGAACTGTTAGTGGAATCATAAATCCGTGTGAGATCATTATTATTAAATTCCAGTAAACCTCTACACCATGTTCCTGCATAAACTCTTTTAGTATTTAAAGGGTCAACTGCTATACTAACTATATCGCGCAGGGTATCCATAGCAGGTGTATTTGAAGAATTATAAGTAAACCAATTTTCATCAAGAAAAGAAGATACAGTTGCTTGATTCCAGATATTACTCCAGGATGGATCCATGCCACCGGGAACTGTCCACAAGTCATTTCCTTCTAATGACATTGCATAAACATCAATAGATTCAGGTCCGTCAATTTTTATTATTGTAAAATCCCAAGAGTTGTTTCTTCGTACCAGACCATTTTTTTTGTCTGCTATCCACATAATATTATTATCAATGATTGCATCGCTGGGTTGAGGTCCTTCGGGATTATATGTCCAAATATTTTTAATTTTATTAAATTCAGAATCGTAACTATCAACAGAATAAGGATATACTATGACCAATTCATCATCATATTCCTTTATATTATTAATATCATTTGAGTGAGTAGTGTCAAAATAGCTCCATTGAACGCCATTATAAAAAAATAATGTATCATTAGTCCACTCGGAAGTTCTTTTATTGACAAATATTTTATTGAAACAAGATGAAATTGCGTTATATTCAGCATTAGGTTCAATTATAAGGGTGTCTTTCGACCATGATTCATAATAAGCAAGATTAGGGTTGTCAATTGAAGCATGAAAAATTCCTATTTCTGTTGCTGCAAAAAAAGCAGTATCATTATAAGTAAAATCGAATACTTTTATATGACTTCCGTCAGGCCCGATATAGTATGTGTCATGAATTTCTTCCTTTTCAATATCAAGCACTACTATTCCAAATCCACATGACAAATAAGCATATTTATTAATAAATAATATTTTATTAATTGTTTTTTCCTGCGGGGTAATTGCATCACTTCTTTTAATATCAGAAATATTTATTATAGTATTATCTTTGATAAGGTCAATGTTAGCATTAGAATATGCAATTAATAATGTTCCATATTGTTTGTTGTAATTAATCGTTGATATTCCAATATCATTCAATCCTGTAACTTTGCTTATTCTCTCAACACTATTGTCATCTTTATTATAATAAAAAAGGCTATAAGGAGTTGCACAATATATCTTATTATCTCCTTCTGTTAGTGCAATACATTTATTATATGGTAAATGTTCGCGCCATTGCCCGATAGCAATTTCCTGTGCAATTGAATTATAAAAAAGAAACAGGGAGATTAAATTTAATAAAAAAATATTTAAAATTTTCATTGTGAAAACTTTTGACAAATTATCAGGATTAAACTTTCTAATATTGATTAACTAATTTTTCATTAGTTTATTGTTTATACTACTTTGTTTTAAAATAAAATTAATTTTGCATTGAAAAAATTCCAAATGCAAGATTCAAAAAAATTCCAGACAGGCAAAATACTGATAATATCATTTGCCCATCTTCTACATGACATTTATACGTCGTTTTTAGCACCTTTGCGGCCTTTACTAATTGACAAATTAGATATTTCTCTTTCCATGTCTTCATTGCTTGACATTTTCCAAAGAATCCCCTTTTTATTAAGTCCAATATTAGGAATAATTGCTGATAAAACTCAGGTTCGGTATTTTGTAATATTTACACCTGCAATAACGGCGGTATTAATGAGTCTTCTTGGAGTTGCACCTTCTTTTATAATATTGGTAATCTTACTTTTTGTAGTTGGAATAAGTAGTGCTTTATTTCATGTTCCCACACCTGTTATGATAAAAAAAGTTGCAGGTAACAAGACAGGAAAAGGAATGAGCTTTTACATGCTCGGAGGGGAAATAGCACGTACTCTTGGACCATTGGTTATTACAGGAGCTGTTTCTTTATGGGGTCTGGAAGGAACATACAAATTGATCCCATTTGGTATTATAGCTTCATTAATACTTTATGTTAAATTAAGAAAGATTAAAATTTCCGATGATTTTAAAAGAAAAAATAAGCAAATTGGTATCAAACAGACTTTTATAAAGTTACTTCCTTTTTTTATTATCCTTGCCTGTATCACATTTTTCAGAGCTATAATGAAATCCGGGCTTACTGCATTTTTACCAACATATTTTTTTAATGAAAAAGGAGAAACTCTTTGGTTTGCAAATTCTGCATTAGCTGTTCTGCAATTGGCAGGAGCTGCAGGAACATACTTTTCAGGTACATTATCCGATAAAATTGGCAGAAAAACAACTCTTTTAATAATTATAATCCTTACTCCAATATTTGTATGGTTTTTTGTTAATACCGAAGGACTTCTGTCAATCCTAATACTTATACTAACCGGTTTTTTTCTTTTTGCACCAGGACCCATTCTTCTTGCTTTGGTTCAGGATGTAGCACATGAACGACCTGCATTTATCAATGGAATTTACATGACAATGATTTTTTTAGTTGGCTCCCTGTCAGTTGTTTTGACAGGTATTCTTGGCGATTGGATAGGACTGGAGAAAACATACCTTATTTCTGCTTTCATAGCTTTGGGAGCAATTCCTTTTGTTTTAATGCTTAAAACCAAGTAATCTTATTTATAAAAATAAAATTCTTAATTTATTTTGTGGGCTAAATAATATTTTGAGGTGCTGGGGTATATAATAATTTGATTACTTTTATAGCATCTTCTTTAAGTTTTGTTTTCTTTCGATTGGAAAAGATAAAAAGAAGTTCACACAATCCGCAGAGCGGA
>JAIOSH010000172.1 GCA_021107685.1 Bacteroidales bacterium
ATCCGCTCTGCGGATTGTGTGAACTTCTTTTTATCTTTTCCAATCGAAAGAAAACAAAACTTAAAGAAGATGCTATAAAAGTAATCAAATTATTATATACCCCAGCACCTCAAAATAAATTTTAGCCCCCTAAAGAGCAAGTCGGAAGTCTGAAGTAAAATTTCTTCCAACTTCCGGCTTTTAAAAAAGTATGCTAAAAATAAGTTTTATAAGATAATAGCATATAAATCTTCCAGTCTGACTTGGATAGGTTAGGAATTATTCAGACTAAAAGATATTATTTTGCGTAATTTATTGACCTTGTTTCTCTAATTACTGTAATTTTGATTTGACCGGGATAAGTCATTTCATTTTGTATTTTACGAGACAAGTCATAGGATATTGTGTTTGCTTCCGTATCATTAACTTTATCAGCACCAACAATAACTCTTAGTTCTCTACCGGCTTGTATAGCATAAGTTTTAACGACTCCGGGATAGGTTAATGCAAGTTCTTCAAGTTTATTTAATCTTTGTATATATGATTCAACAACTTCACGTCTGGCACCTGGTCTGGCACCTGAAATAGCATCACAAATCTGGACGATAGGAGCTATAAGAGACTCCATTTCAACTTCATCGTGGTGAGCACCGATAGCATTACATATTTCAGGTTTTTCTTTAAACTTTTCAGCTAATTTCATTCCAAGTGTAGCATGTGGCAATTCTTCTTCATTATCAGGTACTTTTCCAATGTCATGAAGTAAACCGGCTCTTTTGGATTTTTTAATATTCAAGCCAAGTTCAGCAGCCATAGTGGAACATAATTTTGCTACTTCAATAGAATGTTGAAGAAGATTTTGTCCGTAAGAAGAACGATATTTCATTTTTCCTATCAAACGTATTAGTTCATGGTGCATACCATGTATTCCGAGATCAATAGTTGTTCTTTTACCAATTTCAATAATCTCTTGTTCAATTTGTTTTTTTGTTTTTGTTACAACCTCTTCAATTCTTGCAGGGTGAATACGTCCATCAGCAACTAATTTATGCAAAGACAAACGGGCAATTTCTCTCCTGACAGGATCAAAGCCTGAAAGAATAATAGCATCAGGTGAGTCATCAATAACAATTTCAACACCTGTGAGTGATTCTAAAGCCCTGATATTTCTACCTTCTCTGCCAATTATTCTACCTTTTATTTCATCATTATCAATATTAAAGACCGAAACAGTGTTTTCAACCGAATGTTCTGCTGCAGTTCTTTGAATTGTTTCTATAACGATTTTTTTTGCATCCCTGTTAGCTGTATATTTTGCCTCTTCAACAATATCTTTAATATAAGTTAATGATTCGGATTTGGCTTCTTCTTTTAAAGTTTCAATTAATTGAATTTTTGCTTCATTAGCTGATAAACCTGAAATATTTTCCAAAGCTTCTACTTTTTGCTTATATGCTTTACTAAGATCAATTTGTTTTTTATTGATAATTTCAAGTTGTGATGTTAGATTTTCTTTAATGGTATTAATTTCATTTTGTTTACGTTGAAATTCTTCCATTTTACGTGAAAGCGAAGCTTCTTTTTGTTTAAGCTTGTTTTCATTTCTCTGAATCGTATTGTTTTTTTCGTGAATGACTTTTTCGTGTTCTGCCTTTAATTGTAAGAATTTTTCTTTTGCTTGTAAAATCTTATCTTTTTTTATTACTTCTGCTTTTTCTTTTGCTTGTTTTAAGATATTTTCACTTTTTTTCTCAATACCTTTACGTAAAAAAGTATTTGTAATAAAACCACCCACAAATATTGATACGATTGCTACGATAATAATTATTAAAGCATCCATTTTAATAAATTTTATAATTAAACCTTTAAGAATATAAGTGAAGGATGTTTGATGGAAATTAAAAAAACCCGCAGAAATTCAAGGTGTTATAGTAAACCCCAAATAGACACGTATAAGGTTGCCAAGTTTTTCGAACGTCCACTGTTTCCTGATTAAACGGGAAATCCCGACAAGTCGGAATGAGGCCTGTCCTACGAACTTATGAGCTTTAAACCCTAAATATTATAATGTTGAGTTTACAAACAAATTTTTGAATTAATGCGGGTAATTCATTAATTCAGAAGATTGTTTAAATAAAATAGAAATATTAAAAAAAATTGATATTTCCTTTTATCTTCTGAATTTTTCTTTTCAAAGAACAAATAATATTAATGCTATTCCAGGTTATTTGATAAAACTTTGTCAATTTCTGTTAATTTATCTACCATTTCATTATCTCTGAATGAAATTTGTTTTTCAAAATTTATTGAATTGGTAGTAAATTCTAAGGCAACCATAGCTAATAAATCCTGTTTGTCTTTATATGCGTAATTATCCGAATATTCTTTAATTGTTTTATTAATTAACTTAGCTGCTTCTCTTAAAACTTCTTCCTCTGTTTTATTAATAGTTAATCTGTATTGTCTGTCAGCAATTATAACTGATATTGTTAGTTCTTCCATTAGGTTTTACCAAAAAAAACCAAGATAATTTATTTGTTCAAAAAACCAATACATTTATCAATCTCCCGCACAAGTTCATTTATTTTTAATTTCGCATCAACCGCTCCTTTACCAGGTTTAATTGATTTAGCAATTTTTAATAACTTATTTTTTTCTTCTAATTGGTTAATAATTCTATTTTGTTCTGATATTGTATTTTGTAATTTTTCTTCTTTTTTTATTAATTCGAAATTCTCAATTTCAATATTTTTTTGCAAGTCTGTCAGTTTCTTTACTTTATATTCTATTCCTGCAATTAGAACACTTGCATCTTTCATAAAATTGAATTCAATATTAAAATGCAAAGATAATTCAATATTTAAATTAATACAAATTTTTTTTCAGTTATTAATTTTTTTTGCTTTTAAGGGATAATTAAAAATATAAAAATTTCATATTTTTACTTTTTTATTCAGGACAAAAATTATCCTGATTATAACGTTTTGCTATGCTGAGATTTTACTGTTCTGCAACATATTGTAAAATAGAATATTAGATATTTATAGATATTCATAGTAATTTGTAGATATTTGGATAGAATTCTCAATAAATTTCTATTAATTTCAACAGATATCCTTAATTTCAAATAATTCATGTTGCATAATGTAAAGCTAATCATCTTTTAGCACAGCAAAGTATTATATTGAGAAATTATCAAAAAATTTTGAGACAAATTCGAATTTGGAATTGTCTAATATATAAAACAGGTTTGTGAAAGAATATTCGGATATTAATGAAATAGAATTAGTAAAGCTTGCAAAAAAAGGAGACAAGTCAGCTTTAACTACCCTGATTTTAAAACATGAAGAACAAGTGGTAAAAACTGTTACCGGTATGTTAGGAAAATGTCAGGAGGTTGATGATATAAGCCAGGAAACATTTGTAA
>JAIOSH010000106.1 GCA_021107685.1 Bacteroidales bacterium
ATGGCGGCATTTTTGGGAGAAGTATCCCGTATTTTACGTCCTGATGGATATTTTTTATTTACAGATTTTCGGTGCGATTATGAAATAGAAGAAATGAAAAAGGAGTTGGAGATTAGTGGGATGACTGTGCTAAAAGAAAAAATCATTACCCATGAAGTTATTGCTGCTCTGAAGTTAGATGATGAACGTAAGCGTAAACTTGTAAAAAAACTAAGCCCGAAATTTCTTCATAAAATAGCTCTGAATTTTAGCGGAACAATAGGTTCTGAAACATATAACAACTTTGTATCGCATAAGTATATTTATTTCAGTTATGTGTTAAAAAAACTGTAAGGATTAGAGTATTACTCATTATAACACTTTGCTGTGCTAAAAGATAATTAGCTTTATATTGTGCAACATAAATTATTTGAAATTAAGGATATTTGTTGAAATTGATAGAAATTTATTGAGAATTCCATCTTAATATCTACAAATTACTATAAATATCTTTAAATATCTAATATTCTATTTTACAATATGTTGCAGAACAGTATAATATCAGTATAACAAAACGTTATAATCAGAAGTATTATAATTAGATTAATATTATATATACCGGGTAACATAGATGTAAGTTGTGCGATAGTATTGAATAAATTTTATTATATTTACAGAAAATAAAGATTGATTTTTTTCATATAAAAACCGAATTTATAAACAAATTGGCAGCAAGCGTAAAAAAACAGAGATAATATTGACCGAAACGTTAAATGTGTTAATTTTGTACTATACAACAAAAAGGACAATTAATGGAGATAAATAAAAATTTACGAAATAAAAAGACCGATTTGCTTAAATATTTTAGAAGTAGGTCAGGCGAATTTCTCAATGATATTAAAGAAACATATGGTTCTATCCAATACAAACAACGGGCAACAGCAATCAACAAATCTCTTATTGAGACAAAAGGAAATCTTATAAGTACACTTCTACAACAAGCAACAAAGGAAAAATGGACTAACAGACAAAAGCTTGAGAGTGTTTTAATGATTACATATACAAATTATATCGTAATGCTTGAATCAAGAAATGAAGTTTGGCCTTATGAGTATATGACATTTTCAAGAAGAATTGGGGAACTATGGGAACCTTTCTGCAAATTGTGCTTTGCATATCCAATAAATAATTTGACCCTTTTTATTCCACCACTATTTTTAGACGTAAAACAAAAATTATCAAACGAAATAGGTGATTATATTAAAAAATTAAAAATTACCTCAAAACAAAAGGCACAATTAAAAGAATATTACAATAAGGTTTGGGGGCCTTGTTACATCAGGAGAAATAAAACTTGAATTGGATTTACACTTTATTTTGAATAAAACAAAATATATTGTAGATTTCAAAAGCGGCTTTAGTTCAAATGAAAAAGGAAATACGAACAGATTACTTTTAGTAGCAACAATTTACAAAAACTTAGAGGAAAACTATAAATGCTTAATTTTTGTACGATCAGAAGATAACAACAATTATTTCAATACTCTTAAAAATTCAGGCGTTTGGAATGCTTTTTCAGGAGAAGAAGCATATAATCAAATGAAAAAATATTCCGGGTACAATATAAAAGGATGGATTAAAAAAAATGTAAACTGGAAAACCGACTTTAATACTGAAACATACAGATATCTTAAAAATAACGATCTAACTCAATACTTGATTTGGTAATGTTTAAAGTTGACCGAAAATATCAGGCGTATTACACTAAATCAGAACCTATTGTTGATTATATGGTCAACAACCTATCTATACAGCCTGATGATAAAATATTCGAACCTTGTGGAGGTGATGGAGTATTCATTGAAGCTATTTTACAGCAGAATGAAAATGCAAATATTGAAGTGTTTGAACTAAACTCTGATACTGTTAAAGGATTAATAGAACAATTTTCGCATTACCCGAATGTAAAAATTAAAGAAACTGACACGCTAATTGATAATGACCTGACACTTAACTCTAACTTTGGTAAAAAGTATGATAAGATTATAGCAAATCCTCCTTATGGAGCTTGGCAAGATTATAACAAAAGGAAAGGTCTTAAAAAAATTTTTCCCAATTTATATACAAAGGAGACTTATACGCTTTTCTTTTTTAGGTGCATTGAAGCATTAAAAGATGGAGGGCGTTTGGTTTTTATTATACCTGATACATACCTGAATCTACATATGCACAAATACATAAGGGAGTATATATTAACCAAAACCAAAATAAAGGAGATTTTACTTTTCCCATCTTCTTTTTTTCCTGGTGTAAATTTCGGCTATGCTAATCTATCAATTATAACATTGGAAAAATGGAATATCCATAATGAATGCTTGAATAATGAATTCAGAGTAATATCAAACTTCCAAAAAGTCAATCAACTATTTGAACCTGAATCCGAAAAACTTAAAACACATTATTTTAAACAAAAAGATATTTATTGCAATCCTGACTACGCATTCCTTATTGCTGATAATCCTCAAGTATTGAACATCATTAATTCAGTAAAAACTAAAATTAGTGACATTGCTAATTGTGTGACAGGATTTTATTCAGGAAATGACAAAGAATACCTTCAGGTGATCTCATCTAACCTAAAGAATGGTAAAAATTACCAGGTAGTTGATAAATACAAAATCAACAAGAATTATTCAAAAATACCGAACATTTTAGATGGTATTTCAGGACAAGATTATTTTATCCCAATTGTAAAAGGAGGAAACATCAAGTTTCTAAAACCGGATAATTGGTTTATGGACTGGTCAAATGAATCTGTTCAACATTACAAATTAGATAGGAAAGCAAGATTTCAGAATCCACAATACTATTTTAAATACGGCATTGCTGTTCCTATGGTAAGTTCCTCTCAAATCACAGCTTCTTTAATTGAAAACAAACTCTTTGATCAATCAATAGTTGGCATTTTCCCAAAAAACAAGAACATGATTTATTATCTGTTAGCTTTTTTTAATTCACTTACCTGTAACAAATTAATTAGAACTATCAATCCTTCAGCGAATAATCCTGCCAATTACATAAAAAAAATCCCTTTCATTGCTCCTAACGACAGGGAATTTAAGGAAATTAATCAAATCATCCAACAAATTATTACGGACTTAAAAGAAAACATAACATATAATCCGAAACTTGAATTAGAACTTAATACGATTATTCAAGATATTTACGGTTTCTGAGAATTGAGAATAAAATAGTAAAAACGCCAGTTGCCAATTGAGTAAGCGGCTGGACCCAAGTACTCGGATACTGTACGCCTCCCCCCGATTCCATTACAGGGTAGGCACAATTTATCCCGCACCTTTTTGTCGGGACCACCAAGCGTACAGGTCTTCCCGACTTCCTGTGCGGGACGGCTGTACTTGGCGGTTCGTTAAGTGTTAATAGATTGTGTATAATAGTTTCTAATGACTTTAACCTATCTATATAAAATTCTTATTATTTATCATATAAAAAAATTTAATTAATTTTACCATTCAAGACACACACATAGCACCTAAAAACTAACTTTGAAAAAGATACTTATAATACGTTTCAGTTCTATCGGGGATATTGTTTTAACAACTCCTGTTATTCGTTGTTTAAAGAAACAACAAAAAAACATTGAGATTCATTTTTTAACTAAAAAACAATTTGTTCCTGTTATAAAAGAAAATCCTTATATAGATAAAATATATCATATCGAAAATAAATTAAAGGAAG
>JAIOSH010000452.1 GCA_021107685.1 Bacteroidales bacterium
CCCTGCACTGCGTACAGGGCTATTCATGTTCAATCCGCTCTGCGGATTGTGTGAACTTCTTTTTATCTTTTCCAATCGAAAGAAAACAAAACTTAAAGAAGATGCTATAAAAGTAATCAAATTAGTATATACCCCAGCACCTCAAAATATTATTTAGCCAAAAAATTATCGGATTGTTAATATTAATAAACAGATATAGAGCTAAGCTTTTTTCCCTGTTTCAAATCCTCTTATAATATAAAATGAAGCCCTGTCGAAAAACAACATCATCCTTCTTTCAAGTTCAAGAGCCATATAAATATCAATAGTTTTTTGCCACATACCCTTTGAAAGGGCAAACTCCCATATATTTTTCCTGATAAGGATTAATGCACTCATAACTTCACTTAAAGCAAAGCCTTCTGTTTTTCTTTCCTCTCCAAGTTGAAAATAAAAATTACGAATATCCTTTTCATTAATAAATCCTTCAAGCCACTTGCCGAATTGCAGGATTATTTTTTTCCCTCTTTCAAATATATCTTTTTGCTCATATTTTTGATAATGATAAGTTGACTTTTTAGTTGTTACATCTTTTAACCAAAGAGTAGCAATTAATTCAGAATTATTTTCTATAACATCAATAAGCCTATCAGAAAGTAAATTTTTCTTTTTTTCTGCATATTTAACATCTTCAATAGTAAGATTAAAAGAATCTACAATAGCCCAATAATCTACTTTGCTTTTAATATAAGCATTTACAGCCTTAGTGTTTGAATCAAAAGCAAGTTTCGGGATTTTATTAAGCGGAAAATATTTTACTTCAACAGCATCATCACCTGCTATAAGTTTTCCACCTGTTCGCTCTACTTCAAAAGTTAAAAATATCAGGTCACCATAAAAATAATTAGTACAAGAATCAACATCAACCAAGTTAGTAATACCGGCTTTCACACCTGTTTCTTCTTTAAGTTCCCTTAATGCAGCCGTTTCAATACTTTCACCTGTTTCTGCAAATCCTGAGGGTAAACACCACATGCCTTTATATGGCTTATTTCCTCTTTTAACAAGAATGATATTCCTGTCATTTTCAAGGATACAAGAAACAACAGGTAAAGGATTATCATAAAAAAATATTTTACATATATTGCAATACTCCCTTAAAATATCACCTTCTTTTTTTTCTGATATTTTTTCGCCGCAATAAGGACAATATTTTCTGTGTTTTTTTTTCATTTATCAGATTTTTTAAAAAGGTTGGGTACATACAAAAATCGTATCGTTTTTTGTGATCAGGAGTCTTTTTTTTGATTTAATTTGCTCATTTAAATTGTTTTCTATCAAATCCATTAACTTATTATCATAATATAAATCTCCGGGAATAAAAAAAGATTTTTTAAACCTGAAATATTCAATAAAATTATGTAAATATTCAATATTAAAGAATAATGAATTTTTATATTCAATTTTTTTAATATTTCCTATATATTGTTTTAAAAGCATATATCCATTTTCACCTGAAAAATTTTCAATTAATTTATCATGGGGTAATTCTTTTGTAATATAGATATTGTTTTTAATAAAAAAATTATTTATGATTTTAGTTATCTCTTTTAGATGTGATTTGTTATGAGTAATGACGATAAAGATACTGTTATTTTTCATAATTCTTGAGATTTCAGATATAGATTCAGGAAAAAAATAAAGAGCATAACTACATAAGATAAGGTCAAAACTATTTGATTCAAATTTGTTAAGGGCTGATATTCCGGATGAGTTGAATTTTCCTTTAAAACCAGATTCCGTACAGGAATTTAAAAATTTATTCTTATATTCTTTAAAACAATCCAAACCTGTAATAGTTGCATCGGGACAAACTTTGTTTTTTAAAGCCCGTGTAAAAAATCCAAATCCACAACCGAGGTCAAGTATATTTTTACTTGATAGCAGATTAAGATTTTTTAGTGCAATCTCTCTAATATCATTTTTATTTGTTGAATGAGCAAGTATTATTTCCGAACTTGTAATATGAGCATTAACATCAATAAAAACATCTGCTAATTTTATTTTTTTCTTTGGCATTTTTCCTTTTAATTACTTTGCGTCATTGCGTTAAAAAATATAATTTTAATTTGCAAGTCATTATAAAGGCGAAGGTACAAAGATTTTTTTAATTTCTTGTTATCATATTTAGTTTCTTGCAGATATTACATCCACTTTCTTTTTTTGAAGAAAAAAGTCATAAATAAAACTATGATAATCATTGCTCCGATAACAACCCAAAAAGATCTTGGGTCATTTTGAAAAGGAAGATTAACATTCATTCCATACAAACCTGTAATAAAGGTAAGAGGAAGAAGAATAGATGAAATCAAAGTAAGGATTTTAATTATTTCATTAGTTCGGTTTGCCTGTAATGAATCAAAGGTTTTAGATAATCCTTCGATTAGTTCTTCATAATCTTCTGTCATATCCCACATTTTTTTATAATAGTCAAGGATATTACCCCAGTAGTCTTCCATGTTTTCAGCATATCCTTTAATAGCACCTGATTCGAATTTTCCGAAAAGAGGGAGTTGGGGCTTAAATATAGTATTAAGTAAAATTATGTTCTTTCGTGTTACAGAAATTTTTTCAATAGTTTTTTCTGCCCTGATATTAAACAGGTCTCTGTTACTTGATTCTACATCATCACCAATTTTTCTTATTGAAGTATAAGTTTCTTTCATAAGACGTTCAAGAATTTTATACAATAATGCATCGCTTGTTCCTACTGCAAATTCTTCTTTTTTTTCGGATTGTTTTTTTGCTTCATTGAACATTTCTGCAACAACCCAATGCGATCTCCCGATAGTAATAACATAATCTTCACCCCAGAATATTTTTACTTCTTTTGTTGCTAAAAATTTATTTTTTTTGTCAAGATGTGGAAAATGTAAAATAAGAAAATAGTAATCATCATAAATATCAATTTTAGGTCTTTGATTATATTCACTACGACAATCTTCAATATCAAGAGGGTGGAAATAAAAATTATTTTTTAAATATTTTAAATCTTCATCAGTAGGATTGAGAATATGATGCCATTTTAAAGTTCCAATTTTTATTGTTTCAATCATAAGCTCCTCCTTTTTTTAAAATTGTATTTAATCAGTTTACTTATATATAGCAATTAATTTAAAAAGTCAAAAATAATAAAATATGTTCAATAGGAATAAATCCAGGAATATTTTTTCAAAAATAATAAAAAAAAGCTCCCATAAGGAAGCTTTTTTTATAATTATGCGATTAAACAAAAGTTATTTTATTATCATTTTTCTTGTAACTTCTTTTTCACCTGCTTTAACAGTATAGAAATAAATTCCTGAATTTAATCCGCTTGCATTAATAGTTAATTGGTATAATCCTGTATTAACATCTCCTGATAATATTTCATATACTTTCTGTCCCATCAAATTATAAACTTCCATGCTTAAATTAGCTGCTTTTTCAAGCCTTACATTAATTATTGAAGTATTATTAAATGGGTTAGGATAATTTTGTGATACATTTGCTTGGGTAAAATTAGTTTCTTCTATACTTACAGAGATAAGTTCATCTTTTCCAAGACTTACATAATACATATTGTTTTCTATATAGGGATGGTCATCGTCAAGGGCAAGTCCCGGTTCGGAATCAGCCTGATAGAATATATGAAGACTATCATCTGAATTAGGAGCAACATTGGGATAAACACATTCATCAAAGATATGTATCAATTCACTATCAAGATCTAAGAAATCGCCCCATGTTGCACCACAATCGTTTGAACCTCTTGACCAAATATGCTTATAATTATATGTGCCGTTACTATATGTTTCTGTAGTAGAAGCATAAAAAAGAAAAACCTGGTTTAAATTATCAACACTGATATTTGTCATTGTTGATACTCCCAACGAACGATATGAAATTATTTCATCAAGTAAATCTATTTGTCCGTTTCCATTTACATCTTGTGTCCAGCCTATTAAGTTATAATCTACAGTGAGTTCTGAATCATCGTGTCCATAAGGATCAAGTGCATGAAGGTTATTTGAGAAAGTAGGCATAGTTTCATTCCAATAAACAACACCGTCCACATAAGGAAAATAACTATATGTAGTTCCAACATCAAGGTGCATTACTCGTGTTATACCAAATGTTATATGTGCATTACCGTCGCTGTCTAATGCTACGGCAGCTCCACCGTCACTACAATAAAAAGTATCAGTAATAGTTGTATTCCAGTCAAAGAATGGATATGGATGCTCCCATACTACTGTTTTTTCCCATGTATCACCATTATCATGAGATTTCATAAGTACGAGGTCCATCCATGAATCACCAACTATAAAGGCTAAAGTATTAGCCCTTGGTTCGGCAAATGCGTAATTATCGCCTCCAATATTATTATAATAGTCTATACCAAGTCCTTCTATAATTACATTATCTATGTCCCATGTTGAACCTCCATCTTGTGATCTTGAATATAGCAATGCATTTGGCTGCCCCATATATGGCTTGTAAGTTGTAGATATTATATGAATAACATCGTGGTTTGTTCCACTTGTAACTGATCTTGGCCAGGAAATATCCAAAGCTGATGCTGGACCGGGGATGGTATCTTTTGTCCATGTTCCTGTACCTTTATTATCACGTGTCAGGATTAAAAGGCCTTCATCCCAAGAATGATTAATTACAATTTCACCATTTTCACCTAATGGTGCATATGAAGGCCAACCACTCCATTCATCTTCAATTCGTACAGTAGGTTCCGGATCCCATGTATTTCCGTCAAAATAATTATATCCTGTGCCTCTTAAATTAAAACTGGGTGGGTCAAATCCCATTGTCCATACCGCACCTATTGTACCATCATTATGATAATATATCCTGTTTTGAACACTTTTGTTTGTTTGTAGATCATACTCTGTTTTTCCTATAATATTTTCTGTAAATATATTATTCTGTTTTATGCCTGGTGTTACTGAATTATCAATAGCACTATTACCTTTGATAGGAGGCTGATATATTCTTTCTACAGAAATATCCCTTAATGATTTTGTAACTATTGCTCTTTCCTGGGCTGTTACATAAAGCCCGATTGTTACTGATAGAATTAAAAATAAAAATTTTTTCATGATCATTTTTTTTTGTTAAACAATAAATTATAAAAAGTATTAATATTTATATTGATTTTATTAATTAATAGTAAAATGGTTAAATTTTTGAACAAAATTACAATAATAATTTAACAATCCAATTTTAAATAAATATTATTATAGATTTGACAAAAATTTTATTTTTTAAATCTAAAAAATTATAATGTTGTAAAACCCTTTTATAGTAAGACAAAACAGCGTTTTTGTAATGCAATTACTAATTTAGAATCAATATAAATTACAAAAAACTGTTGACTTTTTAGTAGTCAAACATATTATATATATATAAGGAATAATTTTTATTAATTAAATTTTTAAAAAGATGAAAAAAATCAAAGTAATTTTAGGACTGGCCGTTTCGGCAATTATTGTAGCGGTATTAATTTTGAATTCTTGCGGTAAGCAGGAATTAGTCGAACAAACTGTTACAGACAAACAGGAAAATAAAATGAGTGAACAGGACATAAGTTTTCAAGATAATCTTGTCCAATTCAGGGATAAAGTGAATTACATTCGCAAAAACCCTGAATATAAAAGTGGTGAAATAATGGATTCCGATGAAGCAATTCTTCACATGGAATCATTGTTTAATGCTACCTATAGTTTCAATGATGAGCATTACACAAAAACCAAAACTGATAAAACAACGATACAAATTGGGGTAAATGAAAATGACGAAGTATCGCTTGATGATGTTGTGGTCACATTTGGTGAAATTATTAACATTGTAACTCAATTTTATTACCAATGTGATTTTAATCAGAAAGGATTTTTACTCCTTGATCTGGAAAAAGGAGAAACAACAAACAACCAGCTTGAAATAAGCATGCGGTCAGTAATCGGTGAAAAAGATAGTGAATGGGAGCCATTTGGTCCTGATGATGACTGGTGGTATGGCTACAAAAAAGGAGATTGCGACTGGATTAATGGAAATGGTATATTTGATGCAGCGGTAAAGATCCAGGAAGCAATAATGAATAATAAACCACTTGTTTACCCTCCTCCCGGCTATCGTTTTGCTTACAGCGATTATGAACTAATAGAGAGGTTTGGGCATGAATATAAAGATGAAAGTGGCGCCTATCTTATTTTTTATTTTGAAAATGAATTAGGGAGTTTTACCTGGGACGATAAATGTCTGGTTCCTGATGAAATGAATTTTCATTACTTTGGAGAGGAAGAGGTGATATATAATATACTGCCTGTTGAGTTAAATAAACCTGCAAACTGGGTTTTTATGGAGTGTTTTTTGGAGGGATTAAGTGAAGAAAACCCTGGTGCAGGGGATATCCCTTCTATTCATCACAATAATGAGCTTACTTATGCACTACGGTATTTAGTTGCAGTTGGGGTCATTGACCCTCCAATAGAACTTTAATTGAGCAACTGTTTTTAAATCAATTGGTACTAATCAATTATGAAAAAGATTTTTATAGGTTTGTTATCTTTAGTCGGGTTAGCCATTAGTTCTTTAAGTCAATCATCTTTTGAAATTGGATTAGACTCAGAAGAAGATTGTAAAGTTTGGGAGGCAACCATTGATTATAATGGGAATGTAATTTTAGTAGGAGATATCGGACCATTTATTGGGCTTGAATATGATGCATTTGTAATGAAGATCAATCCTGATGGAAGTTATAACACAAAACGTTTTGAATTACTGGATACACTCAGCTTATTTAGTACAATAGATGTACTAAATAATGGAAATTATTTCATTATAGGATCTTATAGTGCAGAGGAAAATTATCATGCAAGAAATAATCTATGGATTGTAATACTTGATCAGGAACTAAACCTTATTTCAGAAAAATTCTATCAAATAAAAGAATCCCATGTTGGTTTTGGCACATCTGCATGCACGCTGATTGATAATGATGGAAATATTGTACTTGCTGCAATAGCATTGGAGGAACAATCGGAGGAAAAAACTGCTTTTGCTGATTTTGCCTTTTATAAATTTAACCAGCAAGGAGATACGTTGTTAAGCAAATATTATCATTATCAATGGGACCAGTGGCCTTATGAACTCAGGCAAATGCCTAACTCCGATAATTTATTACTAATAGAAAAGTCAACCCACTATAATGGGCATGACGAACTTTGTTTTCTTGACCCTGACTTAAACATTTTGTATATTAATCAATTCGGGAATGATGACACTCACATTTCCGGTGACCTGAGCAGTGATTTCTGGGTTTCAGATACCTCCTTTCTTTTATCAGGACGCAATAGTTGGGACATGGGTAATTATTCAGAATTTTATATTGGTGTATATTTAGTTGACACTTCAGCGGTATTTCATCAGGAGTTGGTTTTAAATAAGAATGATACTGTTGATTACCCTGCTAAACGTAACAGTATGGCTTATGCCAATGATTCAACTATATATATCGGGGGTTTTCAAACGCATATGGAGTTTTGGTCAACCCAACCTACTATTGTTGAGCTTTATGTCATTGATAAAGACTTGAACCTGTTGGGATATAAAGAACTGGGAGGAGATGCCAATTACGAAGTCTGGGGTATTATAGCAACAGATGATGACGGTTGTCTTATTTATGGAACCAGTTATACCAATGATTCGGTTCCTGAAAGAGATGTGCATATATGGAAAGTGCTTCGGGAGGAAATAAATATTATCACTGAATTATCTGAATATAGAGAAAAAATACAGGGCATAGCGGTTTATCCTAATCCTGTTAATGATAATATTTATATTCATCTTGATCAAAAATACAATTGGGATAAACTAATATTATCAATTTTCACCCTTAATGGAAAAAAAGTTTTTCAAAAACAAATAAACGGCAATGGAAACCTGTTGAAAGCCAACCTGCAGAATCTCAGGTCAGGCTTATATATTATACGGATATCCAATGCTAATCAAATTATTTATTCAAAAAAAATCTTAAAAAAATAAAATTATGAAAAGAATAACCTATTTAATTGCATTTGTAGCAATTACAAACTTTGCCTTTACCCAAACAGCAGTATTTGAATGTGTATCATGCAAAGACAATGAAGTAGATTTTAGTAAATACGCCAGCGCTATTGGTACTACCAATACCTCCACCGGCAGTAAATCATTTGTCGGAGGTTATAGAAGTATTGCATCAGGCAATTTATCGTTTGCATTTGGCAACTTTGCTATTGCCGGAGGTAACTCATCTTTAGCATTTGGATATGAGTCACAGGCAAGTGGTATGTATTCAACAGCAATTGGCCGTGGGTCAATAGCTAATGGTGATGCGGCCTTTGCATTAGGATATATGAATCTTGCTCAAACTGAATCATCTTATCTATTTGGAGAGTTTTTAAAATCTACTGCT
Source organism: Bacteroidales bacterium (assembly GCA_021107685.1). Classification (GTDB taxonomy): domain Bacteria; phylum Bacteroidota; class Bacteroidia; order Bacteroidales; family SMBSF39; genus SMBSF39. The sequence goes on from JAIOSH010000452.1 coordinate 8,489, forward strand.
GGTGGAAGTGTTACAATAGGCATGGGAGCAGGTATTGGTGATGACTATTTAA
>JAIOSH010000349.1 GCA_021107685.1 Bacteroidales bacterium
GAATTCCCGGTATTCCGGCAATTTCAATTTTGGGATTTGAGTTTAGCAGCAAAATATCTTTTCTTATTTTAAGCTTAATCTTAACTGCACTGGTTTTTTATATTCTCAGAAACATCACAAAATCACCTTTTGGCAGGATTCTGATTGCTTTAAGCGAAGATGAAATATTTACCAAAAGTCTTGGGAAAAAAGTATATCAGGCAAAGGTTGTTAGTTTTACCATCGGGGCAATGTTTGCAGCTATTCCGGGAGTTTTATATGCTCATTACATCAGCTATATTGACCCAACTAGTTTTACAGTTGACGAATCCATTTTCATTTTGTCTATTGTAATTATTGGTGGAATGAGAAATTTATGGGGAGCAGCAATTGCAGCAGCAGTTTTAATAATACTACCGGAAGCATTAAGATTTATTGGCATGCCTAGCAATATTGCTGCAAACATGAGACAAATTATTTATGGACTGGCACTTGTGATAATGATGTTTAAATACAGTAAAGGATTTGTATCGCAAAACTATGTTGGACAAGAAAACAAATAGACCTTTGTAAAAGTAGCATTTTGAATTTTTTAAATTAAATGCAATTTTATTATGAATAATTTGTTTTACAACTACTTTAATTTTTTCAAATATTCAACTAATTTTCTAATAGCTTTTCCCCTGTGACTTATTTTATTTTTTTCATCCAGGCTCATCTCAGCAAAAGACCGCTTATATCCTTTGGGCTGGAATATCGGGTCATAGCCAAAACCTTTCTCGCCTTTTTTTTCATATAGCATATTCCCGTTTACTATACCTTCAAATAATGTTTCTTTTCCATTAATAATAAGAGACACAACTGTTCTGAAACGTGCTTTCCGGTTTGTGATGCCTTGTAGTTCTTTTAAAACTTTATTCATATTTTTTTCAAAATCATGTTCATCCCCTGCATATCGTGCTGAATAAACACCAGGTCTGCCATTTAAAGCATCAATTTCCAAACCCGTATCATCTGCAAAACAATTTATTTTATATTTGTTATAAATATAAAAAGCCTTTAAGGAAGCATTACCTTCGAGTGTATTCTTAGTCTCAGGAATATCTTCGAGACAATTTATTTCTTTCAGGCTTAATATTTTAAAATCATTGCCAATCAGATTTTTTATTTCATCTAATTTATGTTTGTTGTTTGTTGCAAAAACAAGTTTTATCATAATTTTACAATTTATTAAAAAAGGTAACTATTCAGTGTCTATACTTCGGCTAATCGCTCAGTATAAAAAGTTTGGAGTGCCTACACTTCGACTTCGCTCAGTGTAAAAAAGTGCCTAAAGTTATTTGATAAAAGTTAAAATGCTGAATTTATAATAATCATTTCAATAACCAATAAATTCACATTTCAGATTTCAAAAAATTTGTATAATCAATTTGCTAAGAGACTACAGCTCTGTTGATATATATCCCTTTATTAAACTTTAGGCACTTTTTTATTAATATTTTATTGTTTTATAAATTATTTTATAAATTTGTAAAAAAACTTTATGACCAATTTGATAATTGAAAATATTAAAATTTCAATTGAATCAATAAAAAGCCATTTGCTCCGTACAATTCTTACAATATTAATAATAGCATTCGGAATTATGGCACTTGTTGGAATTCTTACTGCTATTGATTCAATAAAATATTTTTTCACTGAGAACTTTACACAAATGGGTGCGAATACTTTTACAATAAGAAATCGTACAATGAGGGTACAAATTGGTAATAAAGTACATAAGGCAAAATTTTACGAACCAATTTCCTATGATGAAGCCTTAACATTTAAAGAAGAATTTGTTTTTCCTGCCTATATTTCTGTACACACCTATGCTACAGGTACTGCAACCTTAAAATATAAATCTGTTAAAACAAACCCCAATGTTAGAGTTATTGGCACTGATGAGAATTATCTTATCACTTCCGGGAGTGAAATAAAAAAAGGAAGGAACTTTACGATTAATGAAGTTTTTTTTGGTTCTAATGTGTCAATTATCGGTAATGAATTAGCTAATAAACTATTTAAAAATAAAGAAGATCCTATAGGAAAGATAATTTCGATTGGACCGGGGAAGTACAGGATAATCGGAGTTTTAAAAGAAAAAGGTTCAAGCATTGGTTTTAGTGGCGACAGAAATTGTATTTTACCATTAACAAATGTAAGACAATATTTTTCGCGACCAAACAGGTCATATAAAATAAGTATTATGGCAAAAAACCCGGAATTATTAGAAGCAGCAATAGGTGAAGCAACCGGCTTATTCAGGATTATAAGGAAAAATCCATTAAGCGAAGAAAATGATTTTGAAATATCAAAAAGTGATAAATTAGTACAGATATTTCTTGATAATATTAAATACATTACATTATCCGCAACTATAATCGGTCTTATAACACTTGTCGGGGCTGCAATCGGATTGATGAACATAATGCTTGTATCAGTAACTGAAAGAACCCGTGAGATAGGTATCAGAAAAGCAACAGGTGCTACAAGAAAAACAATAAAAAATCAATTTTTAGCTGAAGCTATTGTTATTGGTCAGCTTGGTGGCATACTCGGAATTATTTTAGGTATTTTAATCGGTAACATACTCTCATTAATCATTGGCAGTAATTTTATAATTCCCTGGGCATGGATAATATTAGGAGTTATTCTTTGTCTTATTGTAGCTCTTGTATCAGGAATTATCCCTGCAATAAAAGCATCCAAACTCGACCCGATAGAATCTTTAAGATATGAATAATTATTTTTTCTTTTCATAAACCAGAAAAAAAGGAACTGTTAGAATAAGAATTCCTGAAATTATTATCATCGCATTACCAACACCATATTTATCAGCAAAAAAACCTAATAACGGAGCTATTATTGCAGCAATCAATGTATGAGTCTGAGATTCAGCCGAAAGAGCAGTTGTAAGTATATCCCGTTTCAACATATCGGTAATATAGGCTACTCCCATAGGTTTCCTGAGATTTTCCACCAAATATAACCCGATATAAAGTATTATTGAAATTAATGTAAGATGTAAGTTATAAAAAATTCCGCTCAAAATCCCAAGCACTAAACCAATAACCAAAGTCAAGTTTAAAGGAATGTTCAGATTTTTAAACCTTGCTGCTGTTTTTCCTGACTTCCTGGCTGCAAATGAAGTAAGAATATAAATTATAAAATAAACTATTCCGATTATTATTGAAGCCCTTTGTTTGTCTTCAAAAAAAACCAGTATTGGTAATGCAAGTGCAAATGTCATTAATACTGGCTGTAAATAGTCTTTTACCGCCCTGTAAAAACCCGTATAAACCGAAAGATTGGCTATTGCTTTTAAAACCTTTATATCCTTAAATGAAAAAATAAAATCTTTGATAACTTTTTTAAAGTTTTGTTTTATTTTTTTCCCTTTTATTTTTTGAACATTTCCATCTAAAACTTTCGGGTAAGTCATTATAAGTATTAAATCCAATATATAAGGAATAGTTGAATATAGAAAAATGAATTTATAACTTCCTGTAAAAAAAATGATAAATCCGGCAATAAGAGATGAGATAGCCGAACCTAATTGGGAGAAAGAGCGTGTGTTTCCATAATAATATACTTTTTGGTCATCCCACCCTTTAATTTTAAGGTATTCAAATATCATTGCTTTATGTGTACCTGTTCTGAATGCATCACCAAAAGAATATAAAATCATTGCTATGATAAAAAATAAATATTTTATTGAAAAATAAAAAGTAATAAATGATATAATGTAAATAATAAACGCAGTTATCATTGTTCTTCGTCTGCCAATAGAATCAGCTATAATACCTGTTGGTATTTCAAAAATATTTTTTGTTATTTCACGAATAGCGTATAATGTCCCTATCTGAAGAAAGCTTAGTTCCTTATCAAGAAAAAAAAGGATTAAGAAAGGCTCAAAAAAACGTAAGTTTTTAAAAAACCCATACAGGCAAAATTTATAATACTGTAAATCCTTATTAAAATTTTGTCGGGTTTTAACCATAATTGTTTTTTTTATTGAAAATGGTATAGGGATATAGAGGTATAAGGGTATAAAGGTAATAAGTTTTTGCAAATTCAAAATATCAAATAATCAAAGTATAAATTACAAAGTATGTGTAAACTTTAGGCACTTTTTACTTTAGTTCACTTTAAGTACTAATTAATTATATACATTGTATTCTGTCAATTTCCATTTTTTTTATAATTTCGTAGCCTATAAAAATTCGTCTATAAAGTCAAAAAAAAAAATATCAATAATGAAACTTTTAATTAAAAACATTAAAGAATTAATACAAGTTGAGGACAAACCAATACTTAAAGTATGCGGTAAAGAAATGTCAGAATTTAATACCATTAAAAATGCTTATTTATTAATAGAAGAAGACAAAATAGCAGCTTTTGGCAAAATGGAAAATATTGATCAATTATCAATTATCAATCATCAATCATCAATTAAAGAGATTGATGCAACTGGTAAAATGGTTTTTCCTGCCTGGTGTGATTCACACACACACCTTGTTTATCCCGCAAGCAGGGAAATAGAATATATTGATAAAATCAAAGGATTATCTTATGAAGAAATAGCAAAAAGAGGCGGTGGAATACTTAATTCCGCTAAAAAAATGCAGAAAATTTCAGAAGAAGAATTAATAGAATCTGCCCTGAAAAGGCTTGATGAAATCATTTCTTATGGAACAGGAGCTGTTGAAATAAAAAGCGGATACGGACTCACAACCGAAAGCGAACTTAAAATGCTCAGGGTGATTAAAAAATTGAAAGAACTATCCCCGCTTACAATTAAGGCGACATTTCTCGGTGCTCATTCCATTCCAATGGAATACAGAAACGAACAAAGCAAATATGTTGACCTTGTGATAAATGAAATGATACCTTTGGTGACTTATGAAGAGCTTGCTGATTATATTGATGTTTTTTGCGACAGAGGCTTTTTTACTGTTGAAGATACAGAAAGGATCCTTATGGCCGGGATGAAATACGGTTTACGTCCCAAGATACATGCAAACGAATTGGATTATTCAGGAGGCATACAAGTTGGTGTTAAATATAACGCACTATCTGTTGACCATCTTGAATATACAGGAAATGCCGAAATTAAAGCATTATTAAATTCCGAAACTATGCCGACAATATTACCGGGCGCAGCTTTCTTCCTTGGAATGATTTACGCACCTGCCAGGAAAATGATAGATGCAGGCTTGCCTCTCGCCTTAGCAAGCGATTTTAACCCCGGCTCCTCACCTTCCGGCAATATGCAATTTATTTTATCAATGGGAAGCATTGCATATAAAATGACTCCC
>JAIOSH010000424.1 GCA_021107685.1 Bacteroidales bacterium
AAAAGTGGACATCAATATTAAAAGAAAGAGGAATAATTGTAGTTCATGTTGTAGCTAATGTAAAATTTGCACAGAAAAGCCGGGATGCAGGAGTAGATGCTATTGTTATCGAAGGGTTTGAAGCAGGCGGACATAATGGAATTGAGGAAACAACCACAATGTGTTTAATTCCTATGGTAAAGGAAGCCGTATCAATACCATTGATTGCAGCAGGTGGAGTAGGAACCGGCAGGGGCATGCTTGCAGCAATGGCTTTGGGTGCTGATGGAGTTCAGATTGGTAGTCGTTTTGTTGCTTCCGAAGAATCATCTGCTCATCCAAATTTTAAACAAAGTATTTTAGATGCAAAGGATGGGGATACTAAATTAACATTGAAAAATATAATACCTGTAAGATTGATAAAGAACGAATTTTTTGATAGAGTACAACAATTGGAAAACAATGGAGCTTCTACCGAAGAATTGAAGAATCTACTCGGAAAAGGCAGGGCAAAAAAAGGTATGTTTTTAGGCGATCTTGATAAAGGAGAATTGGAAATCGGACAAATATCAGGATTGATAAATGAAATTAAACCTGTTTCAATGATTATAGAAGAAATTATTAATGAATTTTATATTGCTAAAAATGAATTAGTTAATATTGATTTTTAAAATAATATTTTGGTTTTTTTATTTAATAAAGAAGCTATATTTAATAATTTTTTATATTTTTGGCATTTTTTAAAAATATTATATTATGGATTTTGAATTTACAGAAGAGCAAATAATGATTCGTGATGCTGCAAGAGAATTTGCTCAAAGGGAATTATTGCAGGATGTTATTGAAAGGGATTCAAAAGCTGAATTTCCTGTTAAACATATTAAAGCTTTGGCAGAATTAGGTTTTATGGGAATGATAGTTGATCCTAAATGGGATGGCGGAGGTATGGATACAATTTCTTATGTTTTGGCAATAGAGGAGATTTCTAAAGTAGATTCTTCTGTAAGTGTTATAATGTCTGTTAATAATTCTTTGGTTTGCTTTGGTATAGAAAAATACGGCACTGAAGAGCAAAAAGAAAAGTATTTAAGAACTTTGGCAAAAGGAGAAAAAATTGGCGCATTTCTTTTATCAGAACCTGAAGCCGGTTCGGATGCAACTATGCAAAGAACAATAGCTGAAGATAAAGGAGATTATTATTTAATAAACGGGACAAAAAACTGGATAACAAATGCAAATTCAGGCTCTGTATATATTTTAATAGCACAAACTTACCCTGATAGAAAACACAGGGGTATTAATGCTTTTATTGTTGAAAAAGATACACCAGGCATAACACTTGGCCAACACGAAGATAAAATGGGAATGCGAAGTTCCGATACACATTCGGTAATGTTTACAGATGTTAAAGTTCCAAAGAAAAACAGGATAGGTAAAGACGGTTTTGGTTTTAAGTTTGCTATGAAAACCCTTGAGGGTGGAAGAATAGGTATTGCTTCCCAAGCTCTTGGAATAGCATCGGGAGCTTTAGAACGTTCTGTTCAATATGCTAAAGAAAGGAAAGCTTTTGGAACAGAAATAGCCAATCATCAGGCTATTGCTTTTAAACTCTCTGATATGGCGGTTAAGGTTGAAGCTGCGAGGTATTTTTGTTTGAAGGCTGCATGGCTTAAAGATAATGGTAAACCTTATGGTGTCGCCAGTGCTATGGCTAAACAATATGCTGCTGACATTGCTATGGAAGTTACTACCGAAGCTGTACAAATTCACGGTGGTTATGGTTATGTTAAAGAATATCATGTAGAAAGATTAATGCGTGAAGCTAAGCTTACACAGATTTATGAGGGTACTTCCGAAATCCAGAAAATTATTATTTCAAGAGCACTGCTGAGGGATTAAAAATTTTATTTAGTATATAAAAATATTAAATTAACAATAAAAATATCTTAACAAATATTATTATTAAATTAAGGTATATGGGAAATAAGGGGAATAGGGGTAATAAAAGTCAAAATGCCAAACATTAAAATAATCAAAGTAGAGAATAGGAATTGATTAATAAATTGATTTTTACTAAAAAGTAATTATTCATCGTAAAATATAAAAAATATAATATGAAAATATTAATATGTATAAGTAATGTTCCTGACACAACTACCAAGATCAGGTTTGTTAATGATAATACGGCTTTTGATACTGCCGGCGTTCAATGGATCATTAATCCGTGGGATGAATTAGCACTGACAAGGGCACTTGAGCTTAAAGAATCTTCCGGTTGTGGGATTGAAAAAGTTACTGTTATTAATGTTGGAACCAAAACAACCGAACCGACATTAAGAAAAGCTTTGGCTATTGGTGCAGATGATGCAATAAGGATTGATGCCGAACCTAAGGATGCTTATTTTGTTGCAGCTCAATTAGCAGAAGTTATAAAAAAAGATAATTATGATATTATTATTAATGGAATAGAAGCAAGCGACTATAATGGTTCGGCTGTTGGTGGTATGTTAGCTGAGTTTTTAGGTTATCCTTCTGTATCTTCGGTTTCATCAATTAATATTGAAGCAGATGAGGTTATTATTAAAAGAGAAATTGATGGTGGTTCCGAAATTTTATCAACTCAATTGCCATTTGTTGCAATTATTCAAAAAGGAGTGGCAATTGAACCGAGAATTCCTTCAATGAGAGGCATTATGATGGCAAGGAAAAAACCTTTAAATGTAGTTGAACCATCAGAAATTGAAGCATTAACGGAATTTGTAAGCTATGAACTACCTCCTTCAAAAGCTGCTTGTAAAATGATAGATGCTGAAAATGTGAAGGAATTGGTTGACTTGTTACATACTGAAGCTAAAGTGATATAATTAAAAAATCAAAAATTAAAAATTAAAAATATGTCAGTAATAGTATATACCGAAAACAGGGATGGGAAATTTAAGAAATTAAGCTTTGAATTAATATCCTATGCAAATGAAATTGCAAAAATGCTTAGCACATCATTAGTTGCTTTGTCTATTGGAAATGTTTCAGATGAAGAATTGAAAAAATTAGGAAATTATGGTGCAGCTAAGATTATATCAGTTAAAGACGACAAATTAAACAATTTGATAAATTCGGCTTATAGTTCTGTTATAGCTCAAGTTGCTGAAAAAGAAGAAGCCCGGGTTGTCGTTATTTCAAACAATTTTACAGGAAAAGCTTTAGCACCGAGAATCTCTGTAAAACTTAAAGCCGGATTGGTTTCAGGAGTTACAGCTTTGCCGTCGAATCTCGAACCATTCACTGTTCAAAAAAAGGTTTTCACAGGTAAGGCTTTTGCTAATGTAATTAT
>JAIOSH010000240.1 GCA_021107685.1 Bacteroidales bacterium
CACTCCCACGTTACCGACTGGACATTCTTAGTATTACTTTTCCTGACAACAATAACAGGAATATTAGTTCATATATTTCGAATTTATGGAATGCCATATCCAACGTATTATATGTATGTTTTTCATTTAATGGTGCTTTTCCCAATGCTGATGATAGAAGTTCCGTTTTCTAAATGGTCGCATCTCGCATACAGGCCATTTGCAATTTATTTTAATAATGTTGTGATTGCTGCAAAAAAGTTAAAATCATAAATTTAAGGCAACCCCATATAAGCGAAATATAAAGCTAATGCTTTAATAATATTATTCCCAGTTTAAAATTTTATTAAAGTCATATTCTTCCGGGTTTACCACATATTTTTTAGCTGCTTCATAATCAGCCTTTGTAATATAATGAAGGTTGTTCTTGAAAATTAAATTTGCTTTTTGAGAATTAATATCAATTAAACGTGGCTTAACCTTACCATGTTCGTCTGCAACATCTTTGAGAAATAATGGAGAAATATCGCCTTTAGGATCAGATGTAACCATACAAGCTGTAATACCCTGATCAAATAATTTTTTTACTCCTATTCCAAGTAAAGTGCAATACATCAGGTCAAAAGCAACAGGTTTGCAACAACGCAATTCATAGCCCATTTCAACAGGGCGGCTTTTAATATTAAGACCTAATTCTTTAAGTTTTTGCTGTACCAACATATTAAAAATATGTGCCTTGCTTATATTTCCTAATTCAGGATGACCGTGTTCATCATATGTAAAATTAATATTAGTGGCTTTTATCTCGTCATTAGTTAAAAAATGAAATACACCTTCGCTAATAATAGCTGCACCGTAATCTATTCCTAATATTTTTCTTTTAAGTATTGAAGAGATAATAAGGTTTATAATTTTATCAAAAGCTATTTTTGTTTTATTAAACATTTCAGGGATAATGATCATCGGATAATGAGTTGAAGCTCCTATACCAAATGCAAGATGACCTGCTTCTCTGCCCATTGCCGAAACGATAAACCAATTTCCGCTTGTACGGGCATCTTCATAAATAGTAGCAGCTATTTTTACTCCTTCATGTTTAGCTGTTTGATAACCAAAAGTTGGTGTTCCTTCGGCAAGAGGAAGATCATTATCAATTGTCTTAGGAACATGAATATTTTGAATCTTAACATTATGTTCTGCAAGATATTTTGATATCCTGTTAGCAGTGGATGCTGTATCATCTCCACCAATAGTTACCAATAATTTCACATTATTTTCCTTAAAAAAATCTATTTTAAATTCAGAATCCTTTGGCTTATACCTGCTCATTTTAAGAAAAGAACCGCCAAGGTTCATAATTTTATCTGAAATTTCAAAATTAAGTTCAACCATTAAAGGTTTGTCAGCAAACAAACTTTTATAACCTTCATGTAATCCAATTACTCTGTAACCGTCTTTTAAAAAAACTTTTGCAACTGAACTTATTACAGTATTTATTCCCGGAGCAGGTCCTCCGCCACATAGTATGATTATTGATTTTTCCATAAAATTATTATTATTAAACCGTTTGTTAAATAAAATTTATTTCCTGTATATTTCAATTTTCAGTCCAATCAAATGTATTTATTATATGCTCAATATCCTGTTTTATAAAATCAATTACAGAAGACAAAGAATCATTATTTGGAATTACATGAAAATATAAAGCTCCTCTGACAAAATTTTTCGTACTGTCTGTAATAAAAAACTGATAAGGTGATGCTGCACCAAGTCCTTTGATATCATAAGTCAAACCATAAACTTTTTTCTGATTATTTTTTATCAGCATATTATCTATTGCACTTGCCTTAGGAATATGTTTCATAACCATTTTTCTTGTATCCTCAATGTATTTTGGAAGGTTATTATTAACTTTTTTATAACTAAGATGCAACTTCCCTTTAAATTGTGGAAACACTACATTAATCCAAAAAGGTTCATCAGGTGCATATTCATCAGGTTGAATTATTGCATAATCAGGATATTCAAAAGTATATGGAAAAGATGAATCAAAAGCAATATAATTTTTATCAGGCATATCTATCCTGAAATATCCCCTGGGTTTTGGCACATAATCATTATTACAGGAAAATAAAAAAAGAAAAATAAAACAAATTGGGAAAAAAATATAAATAATTGAAAATCGGTGTCTGATGATTTTAATTTTCGATTTTATAATATTCATTATTCAATTATTTATAGTAACTTTTATTTTTTTGATTCTGCGTTTATCTGCTGTTACAATTTTAAAAACAAAATTCCCGAATGTAATACTTTCGTTCTTCTGGAGTATTTTACCTTCAAGTTCAAGAATAAGACCTGCTAATGTATCTGATTCACCCCTGACATCTTTAAAAATTTCATCATCTATTCCAATAATTTTACAAAAATCGTTTAATGTTGTTTTGCCTTCAAAAATATAATTTTGCTCATCAATCTTTTTAAATAATATTTCATCACTTTCAACGTCAAATTCATCACTTATCTCACCAACAATTTCTTCAATAATATCTTCAAGCGTTACAATACCGGAAGTTCCGCCATATTCATCAACAACAATTGCCATGTGAATTTTTTTTTGTTGAAACTCCTGTAAAAGATCGTTAATTTTTTTATTTTCAGGCACAAAAAAAGCTTGTCTTAATAATTTTTGCCATTTAAAATCTTTTTCTGCATTAAGATGTGGTAATAAGTCTTTAACATAAAGGATACCCGAAATATTATCAAATGTCTCTTTATAAGTCGGTATTCGTGAATAGCCCGATTGAACTACAATTTTAACCAAATCTTTAAATTTTGTTTCAGAATCAATGGCAGTAACATCAACTCTTGATTTCATTATTTCTCTTACATCTATATCACCAAATTTCACAATACCTTTAAGAATTTTTCTTTCCTCTTCAGGTGTGTTTTCATCCGATGTAATTTCTATTGCTTCTGACAAGTCGCTCATTGAAATATTATGTCTTTTTTTTGCTATACGATTATCAATAATTGAAGTTGATCTTACTAATAATGTACTTAACAGATAAAATAGCTTTATTAAAAATTTCAATGGACGGGACATAACAGCAGCAAATTTTACTGCTTTTTGTGTAGCATAAATTTTAGGCATTATTTCTCCAATAAACAAAATCAATGCAGTAATAACAATTACTTGTAAAATAAAACCCAATATGGGATAAGACGAAAAGTCAAATAATTCACTAGTAATAAATGCTGAAAGTATTACTATGGCTACATTTATAAAATTATTTGCAATTAAAATAGTAGCAAGTAAAAGTTTAGGTTTTTCTAATAAAAGGATTATCAGCTTATTTTTTTTTGTGTCATTTGCTTTTAATTCCTTAATCTGTAGAGGATTCAATGAGAAGAATGCTATTTCCGAACCGGAAATCATTGCTGAAAAGAAAAATAAAATAATTATTACAATAAAACAAATTATTATACTGAAGGGAAAAGTATTTATTACTGTGTTTGCTAAAATTTGCAATGCACACAAATAAGGCTCAATGTCAGGGTCTTGCAAAGCAATAAAATTTAATAAACAATAAATTTATTGTTAAATATTAGGATGCAAAATTAATTAAAATTCTTAATAAAATTATATTTATAAAATAAGAAAAGCCTAACGCAGCAAAACTGCAAACAAATTTATTCTGTTTTGAGTTACGGGTTACGAGTTGCAGGTTAAACTGTTGAAAATTTATAGTTTATTTTTTATAACACTTGTAACTTGCAACGCGCAACGGTTTCCAAAAAAAACTTTGCTAAAAAAACAAAATTTTATAATATAAATTTATTATTAAAATGGCAAATCATCTTCAGGGGTTTCTATTTCAGGTGATACAGGAAGTGGTTTTTCTGCCTGGCTTACTGGAACCGGATCATCAGTTTGATCTCTCCTGCCACCCAACATTGTCATATTATCCCCAATAATTTCAGTTGTATATCTTTTATTTCCATCTTTATCTTCCCATGACCTTGTTTTTATCCTGCCCTCAATATATACTTGTTTTCCTTTGGTTAAATATTTTTCAGCAACTTCAGCCAAACCTCTCCAAAGGACAATATTATGCCATTCCGTTTGATCTATCCTGTTTCCTTCTCTGTTTTTATAACTTTCTGATGTTGCTAAAGAAAATTTAGCAACAGCAACTCCGCTTTCTAAACGTCTTATCTCAGGGTCCTTCCCTAAATTACCTATTAAAATTACTTTATTTATTCCTGACATCTTAAAAAATTTAATTATTGATATTTTATTTAATTAATACAAATTTATATAAAATATTTATTTATAAAATTATTCTTAAAAAAAAATGTGAAATTTTTTAATATATACTGGTATAAAATGAAATAATCAATGAAAAATCGCTGATACCTTAGAGAAATTCTGTTTTAAGGAAATAATTAAGTAGGTATAGTTTTAACGTCTCCTTCGCATTGGTAATCTACCCCGAGAGGATCTACCAGACTTTGATTTATTATTAATTTTATATGATAAACCTATTGATATATAGGTATAATAATCCATGTCTTTATTATTACTGGATACATCTAATTTATCATTCCTTGCCTGTCTTATTGCCATATCACCGGTTAAATTAAAATTCTCGTTTATAATATAATAAAATCCGGCACCAAAAAGATATACAAATTCAGGTGTACCTGTATCTTCAATTTGATCTTCCAAAGAGGGATCAAAATAAACTAATTTTGATTTAAAGTTAAATTGTCCTACACCTAATATACCGATAAGATAAAATTTTGCGTTGTTATCGGGTAATAATAAATTAATAAAGTTTATTGTGCCATTTAATGTATATTCAATAATATCTGCCTTAAAACATGATCCGGTATTTTGACCTTTTAAACTTCCAAAAAGTAATTGTCCGCCAAGAGTAAATATTGGATGTATTTTTTTTGAAATAATTAACCCATAAGCAAGATCGCTTTCTTTTGATAATTTTTCATCAATATTATCATCAAATATACTTACATCACCAAAAAAAGATGTTTGTCCGATATTTAAATTAACTGACCAATTATCCCATATTCCATTTTTTTTTCTTCTGTTTCTCCAAGATTGACCACATAATAAATCAGGCAGGATTATTAAAAATATCAGTGTAAAAATGATTAAATATTTACTTTTGTTACAACCCATAATAATATATTTAGGTTTAGCGTAATTTAATTCAATAAATAGTAATTATTATTATATCTTTCTATTCTCTCAATAATTACAATAAATAATTTATTTAGTTATCTGGCAATGTTTATACCAAAAAAACTAAAATACAATCAATCAGTTTTTTATACGTTACAAATAAAAAAAGGTTTAACAAATATTTATATATGTTAAGAAATAACAAACAAACAGATTAATTGCTTATTATAATTAGCTTTATATATGTATGGTTTATAATATTATTATAGAAATTATGCTTATAATTGTTATCCGTTTTCGGAGATTTTAAAAACAAAATAATTTCAATTGTTTTTTCTGTTATTTTTTTCAAATACTTCCAACCATTCTTCGGAATATAAAATAAGATTTGCGACTGATTTAAAAGGCTTTTTAATAAAATCTTTTGGTCCTGGAATAGCAAGCATCATTACAGGTAAGGCATTAAAAGCCAAGCCAAGCGATAAATAAATCTTTTTAAATCCATTTTTAAAAAGAAAGGCTTTAATAATTGGACTTCTAAGTTCGACACTAAGAGAAGAAAAAGCTATTACAATAAAAATTGCTCTGATATTCATTTTAATTCCTACCATTAATCCTTTTAAATCAACAATTCCATCCGTAGATTTGTAACCACTCCAGAAAATTGCTGCCAAAATTGTAATTATTATAAGCTGAATCCAAAAAATTGGTTTCTTTAACCTTTTTAATGAACCGCTGTAATAAATTATACAGAATAATAAATAAGCAGTAATTATAATTAGTGAAAGATAAAAGTTAAAATTATTTAGTAATAACAATCCTATAGGAATTATCAATAAATTAATAAAAAAAAGTAAAACTGAAAATTTCTGATTTTCTTTTAATTCAAAAAAATCTTTTTTTGTATCAGATTCCATTTTAAAATTTTTCGGATAAGATTTCATGTTTTTTGATCTTTTCCCTATTAAATAACCTGTCATAGCTGCTAATGCTCCTAACAGAATGTAAGCTAATATAATGATCCAAACCAATACCCATGGGTCAGAATTTTCAATTTTTACCTGTTTGGAAATATAGTAATAAATATTAGTATAAATTTTTACAATATCAAAACCATACAGTATCAGAACACCTACAACTTTATGAATCAAGGCACTTAATAAGCTTAAGGCGCCTCCTAATAAATATCCAAAGACATTTTGTCCGAAAATAAGGATAGCCAATTCAAGTAATATAGCTTCGGAAAAAATTCCTATCATTGGACCTAAGATTATTGCACTCGGAGATATTGATTTCATTAATGCACATATCAAACCTGCCCGCCAAATCAAACCTTTATGAGGCCATAACTGATAAAAAGCAATTAGTAAAATTATACCCTGTGCTGCTAAAATCGAGCCGGCAAAAGGTATTCTAATATTATGCAAAAAACTTCCGATAATTATTTCAACAGATGCCCAAAGACCCCCAACCACAGAAGCTTTAAGCCATATTAAATCAAGGTGTTTTATTTGAAATTTTTCTGTATTTTCAGAATATAATGTCATCTTTTTAAAATAATATTCTATTTCTTTTTAAAATTTATTTGCTTAATTAAATTGTTAGCAACAGCATAAATATTAGTTTCATTAATATTATAAATAATATGATGATGAACATTCCATTTATTTATGACTTTTTTAACTAAACTATCTCTAACAACCCAAATCATAATTAAATCAGGAAAAACTATTAATTTATCAATTATTTCTGTCCAGCCATAAGCTTCAAGCTCTAATCCGCCAATTTCATCAATAACAACAATATCATTTTTTTTTAAATTTAATGAGTCTATTGCTTTTTTGCCAAAAGAAATTCCTTTGGGATTAAAATAGAAATGTTTGTATTTTCTCCAATTTTCAAAGCCTGTTCTATTACATAAAAGGACACTTTCACCTGTTTTTACATTAATAACATCAAAACTGCTACGCTGATCATTCTCCCAGAAACCTTTAGAAATAATTCCACCTATTGAAAATTTTTTCTGCTTTAAAATATCAATTAAATCAATAACAAATGTAGTTTTTCCCGAGCCTTTTGTTCCTGTTATAATAAATACCATTTAATCATTAGTTTTTAATTTATTAAAGAATAAACAACTATCACCATAGCTTAAAAAGCGAAAATTATGCGATAAAGCATACTCGTAAACTTTTTTCCAGTCTTTACCAATAAATGCTGCAACAAGTAATAATAATGTGCTTTTAGGTTGGTGAAAATTAGTGATAATTCCTTTTGCAATCCTAAATTCATATCCCGGAACTATTATTAATTGAGTTGTTCCTGTTAAAGTATTTAAATTATTTTTATCCAAATATTTTATCACGGCTGACAATGAATCCTTAACCGAAATTTTCGTAAAATCCTGCTTGTGTTTCGACAAGTATTTCTTGTCATAAGGAAACCATTGTTCTATAAAAAATTCATCCAAAAAGTAATCATTAATAATTAGCTTTACACCAAACCAGTAAAGACTTTCCAATGTACGCAAGGTAGTTGTACCAACTGAAATAATATTTCCGTTAATATTTTGTAATATTTTTTTTATAGTGTTTTTTTTAATAAAGATCTGTTCAGTGTGCATTTGGTGATCTTTAATTGTTGGCGAGCTTACCGGTTTAAATGTTCCGGCACTTACATGCAGCGTTAACTGTTCAAATTGTATTTTTTTTTCTTTCAGGCTGTTAAAAACATTTTCGGTAAAATGCAAGCCTGCTGTTGGTGCTGCTACAGAACCATTATTTTTTGCATAAACTGTTTGATAACGAATTTTATCCGATTCAACAGCTTCACGGTTCAAATAAGGTGGTAAAGGGACCAAGCCTGAAATTTCTAAAATTTCAGAAAATGTTAAATCTTCCGGATACCATTTAAATTCAATTAGCGAAGTATTATCTAATTGATTTTTTCTTTTTGCAATTAACTTGTATTTTCTCTTATTATAAACGAAATTTTTTACCAAATCACCTATTTTCCATTTTTTTGAATTACCTATCATACATTTCCATATAGAATAAGATTTCTGGTTAAAAGCCAACTGTATTTCCCTGGTTGGTGAAACAGGTTCCAAACAAAATATTTCAATTTTAGCCCCTGTATCTTTTTGAAAAACCAATCTTGCCTGTATTACCTTTGTTTCATTATATATTAATAAACTATTAGCAGGAATAGATTGCGCTATATTCTTAAAAACACCTTCATTTATTATACCATTTTTATAAATAATCAGTTTTGAATTATCTCTTTGGTCTAAAGGAAACAAGGCGATTTTCCCTTGTGGAAGCATATAATTATAATCGGATATTGAAATATTTTGAAGTTTATTCATGCTATTTATTTATAAAATGGCGTAAAATTATAAATATTTACAATATGATTAAAATAACTATTTTAAAAAAAATAATATATATCAATTGTTGTTTTTTAATATATTTTGTAATTTTACATAAATTTAATTTCAAATTATTTTTAAAATAAGTAAAGTCTGTTAACAATATTATTAAATGCAAATGAAAAAACAAATACCTAATTTTTTTACTTTATTAAATCTTCTTTGTGGTTGCATCGCAATTGTTGCAGCTTTTCATCACAATCTTATTATTTCAGCTTATTTAATTGGAATTGCAGCTTTTTTCGACTTTATTGATGGAGTTGCAGCACGTTTATTAAAAGTTACATCAGAGATTGGAAAACAACTTGATTCCTTAGCTGATATTGTTTCATTTGGTGTTGTTCCCGGAATAATAATATTTGTATTAATTGATAATAATAATACACCTATTATTGAGATAGGAAACCTCAATATAATTCCTTATATTGCTTTCATAATTCCAATATTTTCTGCTTTAAGATTAGCAAAATTCAATATTGATACTCGCCAGACTGTTTCTTTCATCGGGCTGCCAACCCCTGCAAATGCAATTTTAATAGGTTCATTTCCTCTTATTTTAAATCAAGAATCCTCTTTTGTTACATTAAACCTGGATTTTATTTCTTTTGTGTTTTCAAATCCTTATTTTTTGATAATAATTACTATTCTTCTGTCATATCTTTTAATTGCAGAAATAAGATTATTTTCCTTAAAATTTCAAAATTTCAAATGGAGCGATAATCCAATACGATATATATTTTTAGGAATTTCATTAATATTAATTTGTATTTTTTATTACGTAGCTATTCCGATTATCATATCTTTGTATATTATTTTATCAATTATAAAAACTCGTTTTAAACAAACATTCTAACCTGAATTATTCGGGCTAAAACTTTTTTTAATTGATTAAATAATTAAATAATTTACTAATATAAAATATATATAAATGAGATACATAGCAGAAATTGATGTAATGCCTTTAAAAAATTTATTAGACCCACAAGGTAAAGCTGTAACTTCAAGTATGAAAAACCTTGGTTTGTCTGAAATTACTAATGTAAGAATCGGTAAACATATTACTCTCGAAGTTGAAGCTGATAAAAAAGAAAAAGCTTTTGAAAAAGTAGAAAAAGCTTGTAAAGAATTACTTTCCAACCCAATAATAGAAAGTTATAAATTTAAAATTGCAGAAATGTAAACCTCATTTACATTTAATCTAAAATCGTTAATACAATGTATTAATGCACAAAGAAATTCCAAATAAAAAAGAAAATAGAACCGCCTCAAAAAAAGAAATGACTTTTTGGCAACATCTTGAAGAATTACGCTGGCATTTAATTCGTTCAATATTTGCTGTCCTGATAATTGCTACAATTGCTTTTTTGAACAGAAAATTAATTTTTGACATAATAATTTTAGCTCCTAAAGACTCCGAATTCATTACAAATCGCCTGCTATGCAAATTAGCCGATTTAATTTCAATAAATGCTTTATGTATTGACAATCTATCATTGAAAATTATAAATATTAAGATGTCGGGTCAGTTTCTGACACACATGTATATTTCTTTTGTAGCAGGATTTATTATTGCTGTACCATATATAATATGGGAAATATGGAGGTTTATAACACCTGCCCTTCATTCAAAAGAAAGAAAACATTCATCGGGTGCTGTTTTGGTTTGCTCTTTTCTTTTTTTAACAGGTGTATTATTTAGCTATTTTCTAATTGTTCCGCTCACAATAAATTTTTTAGGCTCATATCATGTAAGCGATTTTGTTACAAATCAAATTTCATTAAATTCATATATAAGTACAGTTGTTTCTGTTACTTTTGCTGTCGGGGTGGTTTTCGAGCTTCCTGTTTTAGTATATTTTCTGACGAGAGTCGGAATAATTACACCTTCATTTATGCGAAAGAACAGAAAAATCACCATAGTAATTATCTTAATTTTATCAGCTATAATTACACCGCCGGACGTTTTTAGCCAGATATTAGTTTGCATCCCATTGCTCGGACTTTATGAACTCAGCATTCATATTTCTGAAAAGGTATATGCTAAAAGATCAATGGATTTAATGGGTTAAAAATTCACTGAATATTTTATATAGCTCATCAGGTGCATCAACATGTACCCAATGACTTGCACTTTTAATAGTATGAATTTCCGCACAGGGGAAATTTTTATAAATCAAATTAAAATCTTCATTAGTTATATAATCAGAAACTCCGCCACGTATAAATAAAGCTGGTTTTTTAAATTTTTTACCAGAATTTATTCCTTTTAAAATCTCCTTATAATTATTACTTATTGCTTCTAAGTTTATTCGCCAGGCAAATTTATTCTTATTTATCCTGTAAAGATTTTTTAAAATTAATTGCCTTATCCAAAAACTATCAATTGTTTCTGATAAAAATTCATCAACTTCTATTCTGAATTTTATATTTTCAAAATTCACAGATAACATAGTTTTAATTATATCAGTATGTGTTTTAAGCAAGGTATACTGTCTTAGGTTTATATCAATTATTATAAGTTTTTCTAATAGTTCAGGATATGAAAGAGCAAGGTTCATAGCAACTTTACCACCCATTGAATGACCAATTATTATTGTTTTATCAAGTTTATGTTCTGTGATAAATTCCCTGATATCATCAGTCATTACAGAATAATTAAAAATTTTACTATGTGGTGATCGTCCGTGATTACGCAAATCTAAAATAAATACTTTAAATCTCTTTGAAATTTTTTTACCTAAGGTTACCCAGTTATCCGAAATACCAAAAATACCGTGTAGTATAATTACAGGTTGGCCAGAACCGTACTTTCGGTAAAACAGTTTCATTTTTTTCTAATAATTCCCATTGAAATTGTTATTAAAATAAATAAGGCACTGACAAACATTGAAATTCTGCCAATATAATTGCCATATTTAACATAAAAAGTCAAATCC